>JBCCHR010000035.1:0-13442 GCA_039028655.1 Bacteroidota bacterium | reverse complement strand
GTAATCTAATACCTTCACACGGAGCCAATACTCAAATTTGGCGTTGGTAAGATTGATCTTTGCATTGTCCAGATTGTTCTTACTGGTGATGTAATTCAGGAAATTGGAAATACCATTACTAAATCTGATTTCGTTGATCCGAAAGGTCTCCTGGTAGGCCTCTACCTGCTTTTGAAAACTTTCATACCTTTTGAAGGTAGCTGCCATGTCAAAGTGTACTTGTTCGATGGCATTTTTGATCTGCAAACGTGTTCGTTCCAATTGAACAAGAGACTCTTCTACCCTGATCTTCTCCAACGCTACATTGTTCTTGGCGCTAAATCCATTGATCAAGGGAATGGCAACTGCCACACCAACTACGGTATTGAGGTTGTTGTCCAATTGATCCGTATAACCGATGCTTTGCGATTCGAAAAAGGTCTGTTCTTCAAGAACCGGGAAGTTCTCCCCATTAACGGTCACAAATTCGCCAGTTTCAACCACACCGCTTCCATTTGCCAGAAATATTTCGGCCACACTGGAATAGTTGGAGTTCAATCCTGCAAAAAAGGATATTTCGGGAATAAACTGTGCCTTGGCTACGCTCACACCCTTTTTAGCCGCTTCAATACGCAATTCATTCGCCTTAAAGGTCGCTAGATTTTGCATGGCATCCTGGAATACTTCCCCTGCGGTTCGATCGTATTGTTCCAGTTCCAACATGATCTCTTCAGGATCCACCGTAGACCCTTCAGGCAGATTGAGCAGTTGGAGCAGGTTGATCGTTGCATTGTTCAAAGCCGATTCTGAATTTAATATATTGGTTTCGTCATTGGCGATCTGTCCAAGTATGTCTGAATAATCCGCAGGATTACCCGACTCATTTTCAAAGAATCCCTCTTGAATTTTAAGCTGTCGCTTCGTTGCTTCCAAACGCTCTTTGTTGATAGTAAGTACGGCTTTACTGTTCAATACCCGCAAATATGCCAGGGTAACATTCAAAACAATATCCTGTTTGGCCGCCTCGATCTCCAATTCTGATGCTTGTCGATTCAATCCATTCTGTTTGGCTGCGTTCAGCAGTCGAAAGCCATTAAAAACCGTCATGTTAAGGCTCAATCCCATGTTTGAAAAGGTAAGCTCCTGATTGATAAAATCGTTGGTGAAGGGATCGATACTTCGGCCGTCGTTTACGCCCAGATTAAAATTACCATTCACACTGGGTAATAAATTCGCTTTAGATTGCTGATGATTTATTTTTGCTGAATTGGCTCGTAGATTGGCCGATCTCAGGTCCAGATTATTTTCCAAGGCGATCGAAATACATTCTTCTAAAGAATAGGCCTCTTCCTGAATGTCTTGCGCATAGCTCAATACACTCATCATCAATGCGAGTTTTAAAATAATGACATTATGTTTCATGATTTTCTGACTTATTCAGCGACTATTTTTCCATCAAGAAGTTGTATGATTCGCGAACCGTAGGCCGCATTGTCTTCTGAATGCGTGGCTTGTATAATGGTAACCCCCTCTTTATTCAGTTGGGCAAAGAGTTCCATGATCTCCGTGCTTTGTTGAGAGTTCAGATTACCGGTTGGTTCATCGGCCAGGATTAATTTTGGCTCACCGATGAGTGCTCTCATTATACCAACAAGCTGCTGTTGGCCTCCACTTAACTGTTGAGGATACAGATCTTTTTTGCCAACGATATTGAATCGATCCAACATATCTGCCACCATCGCTTTTCGTTCAGCCGACTTCACACCTTTGTACAGTAATGGTGTTTCAATGTTCTCGTAAACCTTTAACTCATCGATAAGATGATAGGCCTGAAAAACAAAACCAATGTATTCTTTGTACAATTTTGAACGGTCCTTTTCTTTCAATTTATGAACGGGCTGTCCCAAAAAAGCATACGTCCCACCGGTAAAGGCGTCCAGCATACCGATGCAATTGAGGAGCGTGGATTTCCCTGAGCCGGAAGGACCCATCAGGGAAATGAATTCCCCTTCTTCCACCTGGAGATCGATCGAATCGAGTATGGTAACCTTGTTGCTTCCGGAGTTCACCGTTCTTGAAGCTTCGTGCAGACTAACTATTGTATTTGACATTTATTTCGTTTTTTAATTAATGAATAAACAAGAACTTTACTCGGTTCTAAGGCTATTTACAGGATTGGCGATGGCCGCTTTGATGGCCTGGAAACTTACAGTGATGAGCGAGATTCCGAGCACAATTGCGCCGGCACTAACAAAAATCCAAATGTTCAACGTCATTCGATAACTATATTCCAGCAACCATTGCGAAGAGAAGTAGTAGCCCAACGGAATGGCAATTACCAAAGAGATCATGACCAGCACGATAAATTGTTTCGACAATAATTGCCAAATTGCTTGTATGGAGGCACCAAGTACTTTGCGGATCCCTATTTCTTTCTTTCGTTGGATGGCCATATAGGTGGAAAGTCCTAAAACCCCCAAACAGCTGATGAAAATGGCTACAATAGCGAATATGGCAACTAGTTTTGCGATGCGCTGCTCCGCATTAAACTTGCGCTCGTATTCCTCATCAATAAACGTATACGAGAATAGGTTTTCAGGGTTGTACTTCTGAAAGACCGATTTCATTTGGGCCAAGGCACCCTCGATCACGTTGGTGTTCCCCGAGGCGATTTTTACGTTCACATAGTTCAAAAAATCTCCCTTGTGCAGTATGTAGAGCGAAGGAACATCCGGATCAAAAGGTGAGCGTGTGACCATATCCTGAACCACTCCAATTACCTTGAAAGTACCAATATCACCCCATCGGATATGTTCTCCTACAGGGTTTTCAAGCCCCATATAGCTTACAGCCGTTTCATTTACCAGAAACGCCAGGGAATCACTCGGGAACTCCCTCGAGAAGTCCCTTCCTTCGAGGATGTTCCAATCGATCATTTTACCAAACCCTTCGGTAGCCCGAATGGTATAGAACTCAGGTTCCAGTTTGGGATCCTTATTTTTCCATTCAAAGTCACCACCATTGGTAGTATACGTACTGGTGATCTTTACATCTGAGGCAGTCACCTGATCGATGTACTTTGAAGTTAAAAGTTCGTTCTTGATAGCGTCGAAGCTCTGCAGTACTTTCTCCGTGTGGATAGGAATGCTCACCAGGAGATCCTTATCAAACCCCAAGGGTCTGTCCTTCGCATGGTTGATCTGTCCAACGATAGTAATTGTCCCAATGATCAGGATACTCGAGATAGCGAACTGCAGTACAATGAGTCCCTTTCTCAGGTTGACGGTTGTTTTGTTGTTACTGCTGAATCCCTTGAGCACTTTCACCGGATCGAAGGCAGACAGATAAAACGAAGGATACAAACTGCTAAAAACAGCGGTAACTACTATCAAAACCAGGCAAATCAACCAGAACATTGGGGTGGCAAAAGGAATCGCAATCTCTTTTAAAGTTAATGTATTGAAAGCGGGTAATAACAACATGGTAAGTGCCAGGGCAATACCGAATGCGAACAAGATGGTTAAGAACGATTCCGTGAAAAATTGAAAGATCAGTTGCCTCTTGGAAGAGCCTAGTGTTTTTCTTACTCCCACCTCTTTTCCTCGCTTCAGGGCGTGAGCCGTACTCAGATTCATGAAATTGATACAGGCCAACAGCAGGATGAAGATACCGATCACACTGAAAGTTCTTACGTATGAAATTCTTCCCCCCACAGGTACGCCATTCTCAAATTCGGAATGTAAATGCCATTTCGACATTGGAAATAGAAATACCTGATAGTTCCGATCGTTGGTTCGTTCAACATATTTCTCAAGGAATACATCTTTGATAGCGCTCGTGGCGTTGGCAAGACCGTTGCTATCATTTAACTGCACATATACTTGAAACCAATAGTTCCCCCAGCCTAGTCTTTGTTCGTAGTTATAGGTCTTCTTGAGAAGCTCAAACGGTGCAATGAAGTTTACATCGGCAAAGTTTGAATTATTGGGTAAGTCTTCATAGATACCGGCAACTTCAACTTCCATGTTATTATCGATCTTGATCACTTTCCCAATGGGATCTTCCAAACCAAATATGTTCTTGGCAGTGCTTTTTGATAACAGTACAGACGAAATATCTGCCAGGGCTTCCCTCTTGCCCGCGAGCATCGTGAGATCCAATATATGTGCAAGATCGGGCTCTGCAAATCGGCCTTCCAACAGCAGCATTTCATTGTTATAGGCTACATTGTATTCTCTGAGCCTGGCACTGGTCGCCACATGTTTAAAGTGATTTCCATATTCTTCTCGCAGCACCGGAGCCATCTGCATGGGTTGCCCCGTATATGTCCTGATCTCATCTCCGCGATTTTGATTTTGCATGACCGCAGCAATCGAATCGTAGTGCGTTAAAGAAGAATTATGACTCAATTCACTATACACCCAGAGACTAATGAGCAATACTGCGGTGAGACCGATGGTAAGGCCTCCTGCATTCAGAGCAAAGAAGATTCGATTCTTCACGATATTTCTAAACCCTATTTTAAAATGTGTACGTACCATAACCTATTCGATTTTTGATTGATGATGAAATTATTCCGATCGCAAGGAGTTTACGGGATTGGCGACGGCTGCTCTGATTGCCTGAGAGCTCAAAGTGACGATCGCTATGGTCAAGGCTATCACCGCGGTCGCTGCAAAAATCCACCAATTCAGGTTGATCCTGAAGGCAAAATCTTGCAACCACGAACTCATAAACCACCAGGCAATGGGCGCCGCTATCACAAACGCTAGCAATACAAGTTTGACAAAGTCGGTCGACAACATTCTAATAATATTGCTCACCGAAGCTCCCAGCACTTTTCGTATGCCAATTTCCTTGGTGCGCTGCTCTGCGATATACGTGGCCAGTCCGAATAATCCCAGGCAGGCAATGATGATAGCCAGTATGGCGAAGCTCAAAGCCACTTTGCCCACTCGTTTTTCCTGGCGGTACATGGCGTCGAACGATTCGTCCATAAATTGATATTCAAAAGGCATTCCGGGGGCAGCTGCTTTGTATTTCGTTTCGATAAGTCCTACGAGTTTATCTACGTTGGCCGAATCGAATCTAAAGGCAGAGACCCAACTATTATTGCCCAACCTTAAACTTAGAGCACCTACATTTTGCCGCAGGGATTCGTAATTGAAATTCTTCACTATACCAATAATTTCATAGGTGATGAGCGAATTGTCACCGGCTGTGGTGTAAAGTTTCTTACCAACAGGGTTTTCAAAACCGGTTAATCTGGCAGCCGTTTCGTTGAGTACGATTGCCGTCGAGTCGGATCCGAAGGATCTTGAGAAAAAACGACCTTCCACCAGTTCCATGTTCATATTGGAGAGATAGTCATAATCTACCCTCCAATACTGCATATTGAATCCATTGGTTTGGGTCATCACCGATTCTGTAGAAAAAGTGGTATCCCCTCTTGAAGAATCCGAAACCGGGATATAACCTGCGAAGGAGGCCGATTTTACATCAGACAGCTGGGCGATTTCTGTTTTTAAGGAATTTCGAGTCTCTCCGGGCAAACCGGAATTGCTTACCAACAAGACCTGGTCCTTGTCAAATCCAATATTGGTCTTTTGAATATGATCGATCTGCTGGTAGATAACAATGGTACCGATGATCAGGATGATAGAGGTCGCAAATTGGAATACGACCAGAACATTTCGAAGGTAATTTTTTTGATGACCTGCGGACAATTTCCCTTTTAACACCGTGATCGGTCGAAACGACGACATGAAAAATGCAGGATAAATACCGGCCAAAACACCAATGATCAGCGGAAGAATCAACAGGAAGATCAGGAATTTCAGATTCAACAAAGAAGATAGTGCCATTTCTTTACCGGAAATGTCATTAAACCACCCCAGCGTGAGCCAGACGAAAAAGAGTCCGATGACAAAAGCGATGATGGCGATGATGGTAGATTCGATCAAAAATTGAGAAACCAAGGATTTCTTATCCGTGCCCAGCACCTTTCTGATGCCCACTTCTCTGGCTCTACCCGAGGATCTGGCTGTCGTTAGATTCATGAAATTGATACAGGCCAGGAGCAGAATAAAAATGGCCGCCGTGGAAAAGATATAGACATATTGAATGTTGCCATTTGGCATGATCTCAACGTCTCTCGACGACTTTAAATGAATGTCGGTAAGCGGAAACAAAGAATACTCTAATCGGTTTCCGGTTTTCTCAAATTCTTCGATACTCGCGATGTCAACGAATTGCCGAATTTGAGGAAGTATGTGTTTGTCGATCACCGTGCTGAAGTTCTTATTGAATTCCTTGTAATCGGTATCGGGTCGCAACAGCACATAGGTGTAGAAATTGTGACTCATGAAATTCCCAAAATCGTAGTTGACATTCTCCATGGAAAAGAAGAACTCATAATCGAAATGAGAGGTGCTTGGGATATCTTCGATCACGGCTGTTACCTCGTACAATGTTTGATCGTTGTCGTCCGTCTCCAATGTTTGTCCCAAAGCCAATTCGGCCGATCCAAAATAGCGTTTGGCAACGGTATTCGTGATCACCACGGTATTTGGTTCGCTAAGGGCAGTGCGTGCAGTTCCGGCGAGGACAGGAAGGGTGAACACATTGAACAAGGTAGAATCTGCATGAACAACTTTTTCTTCTTTGATGTGCTCATTGCCTTTTTTGATCAGTTTAGAGCCGGTGCTACCGTATAATCTTACGTATTCTTCAACCTCCGGGTAGTCGTTTTTGAGCGTTTCCCCCATGGGATCGGCGCTTACCGCCATGTTGAGATCGGTGCCACCAAAACTGATATCCGAATGTATTCTGTAGATATCATTGGCCCTGTTGTGAGATTTATCATAGCTCAATTCATCTGTAACGAACATGGCAATGACAATAAAACAAGCAATACCCAAAGACAGACCGATGATATTGATCGACGTAAAACCTTTATTCTTGAGAAGATTTCTCCATGCTATTTTGATATAATTCTTGATCATGATTTTTCGATTTTGATTGATGTTTTTATTCTGATCGTAAGGAGTTCACCGGATTAACGCTTGCCGCCCTCAGAGTTTTGAAACTAATGACAACAAGGGTAAAGGCAATCATGGCCAGCCCGCTAACCAGGAATATCCAAAAACTGATGGACGTTTGGTAAGCAAAGTCTTTGAGCCAATTGTGCACACCGTACCAGGCAATTGGAACAGCGATCACAAATGCCAACGCCACAAGGGCTAAAAATTCCTTGCATAGTAAATTGTTAATCTGTAGCAAGGAAGCACCCAACACTTTGCGCACTCCTATTTCTTTAACTCTTCGATTCGTTGTGTAGATGACCAGTCCCAAAAGCCCTAAACAGCTAATAAGTATCGATAAACCCGTGGCCCAGTTAAGGAGCTTGGAAATTTTTTGTTCGCGTATGTAAAACTTCTCAATAGTTTCATCCAGGAAATTCAATCGAACATCTTCTCCTGGGAAGACATTTTTATATGCGTTTTCGACTTTTGCAATGGTATTCTTTAAGCTTTCCGGAGCATCATTCCTCAATGCTATATGGGCCTGTGTAAAATAGGTCCAGGTGCCTCTAAAGACATCTCCTTGCAAACTCATAGGCTTGATCTCACTTTTTAATGAACGTTGATGAAAATCTTCCATAACACCCACAATTGGTATGGCTTCGTCCTCATAAACAAGTGTCTGGCCAATAGCTTCTTCTGCAGTAGCGAAGCCATAGAACTTCCGAGCTGCATCGTTGATAACTAGTTCGTTGATCGTATCGTTCAATCTGTCTCTCCCTGCAAGAAGTTCTATTTCGAAGAGCTCCAGATAATTGGTGTCACCGTGAAGTAATTGTATATCACCATAGTATTCCTTTTGATCCACGGTACGGGTCATGGTAGTCGTATTCGTGCTTTGAGATGCCGGGGTGTAGTTACCTAAACTAATCTTGCTTATTTCAGGAATTGAGCTCAATTGCTGTGCAAGCACCTCCATTTTCTCCAAGCCGTTTTCACCTATGGGTCTGAAAGCGGTAACAACGGCTTCGCTCTTGAAACCCATGTCCTTGGTTAAGAGAAAATTTATTTGTTTGCCGACCAAAAGGGTAGCAATAATGAAGACCTGAGCGATGGTAAATTGAAATATGGTTAGCACCTTTCTCAATTTCACCTTATTCTCCCCAACTGCCAGTTTATTTTTCAAGACCGCGACGGTATTAAATCGCGACAAAACCATTGCAGGATAAAATCCGGATAAGAAAGTAACCAGCATCAAAAGCACAATGGTGCCGGTGATCATCAACGGGGCCTTAAACAGATCAAAGCTCAATCCCGCTGGTACAAAATCTGAAAAAACGGAGATCAACCAACTGGACAACGCTAATGATAATAAAGTGGAAACTACAACAAGAAGGAACGTCTCACCCATAAATTGACCAATGAGTTGTTTCCTCGAACTTCCCAATGTTTTCCGTATGCCAATCTCTTTGGCGCGCTGAGTCGCCTGAGCTGTATTTAGATTGATAAAATTTATACAGCCCAAGAGTAGCAAGAAAATGGCTATAAGAACCAGATTTCTTAACAGTGACTTGGAAGCTTGTCCGGATGACCAATCATATATTCCATAATTTTCATTAAAGTGGATATCGCTGAGCGGCTGCAACTTGAAAATGCGCTCATGTCCATATTTAATATCCTCCTCGTCCATATGCTCTGTCGCGAGCTCTTTAAATCTGGTATTTATCGCGGCGATATCAGCGTTTTCCTGGAGCTTAACAAATACCTGGGAACTTGAGTTGGTATTGTTCCAATTCTTTCCTTGGATATTCCGTCGTAGTCTTGTTTGGAGAAGTGTAGGATGCGAGATGAACTCCTCAAATACAATATCGGTCCGACCATCGAACTTTTCCACCACTCCGGTAACTTTCGCGTTGATGGAGTCATTGTAAACTAGTGTTTTTCCTATGATCCCGGACATTGGAACGTTGGGAAAATACTTCTGTGCACGTTCTTTGGATATAACAACTTCATTGGGATTAGAGAGCGGATTGGAAGCATCTCCCGCAATGAACTGATAGTCAAAAACATCAAAATAGTTTTGATCGGCAAAAATCACGAATTTTGGCAGCTTGAACATAAGGTCATCACCCCTGTTTTCGACCGTCATGGGTCGCTCACGATAAAACTCACTGATAGCCTCAAAATTTGAGTTATCCTCAATGGCGCCCTTTAAGGCCAGGGTAACTCCTGAATTGTAAAACTTTCCATCAGGTCCTGTGAAATCTGTTACTATTCGATGAATCCGATCACCATCCTTATGGAAATTATCGAACGTATAATCATAATACACCATCAACCCAATAACAAATGAAGCACTAAGCCCGATGGTTAAACCAATCACATTTATGAAGGAAAAGGCTTTGTTCTTCATGATATTCCTCCATGCTATTTTGATATAATTCTTGATCATGATTTTTCGATTTTGATTGATGTTACTCTGTTCGCAAGGCTTTTACTGGATTGGCCCAAGCTGCTTTCAAAGAATGATAACTTATGGTGAGGATGGTAATAAGCACCGTTACAAGACCTGCAATGAGGAAAATGTGTAGTTGTGGTTCAATTCTGTACGTGAAATTCTGAAGCCAGTTTTTAGCCGCTAGATAGGCAATCGGGGACGCTACTACGACTGCTATTGCCACAAGAATTAAGAAGTTCTTACTTACCAATAACATGATCGCACCCAGATTTGCACCCAGAACCTTGCGAATTCCAATTTCTTTTGTGCGCTGTACGATACTAAAGGCCACCAGGCCGAACAAACCTAAACAGGCCAGTAATACGGATAGGCCTGCTGCCACACTAAAGAGAACGGAACTTCGTTGTTCCGATTCGTACAAAGCATTGTAATCCTCGTCTAAAAAATGATAATCAAATGGCTTGTCCGAAATACGCGACGACCAGGTATTTTCAAGACGGGCCAGGGTACCTTTTACATCCGTACCGGCAATTCTAACCATATAATTTCTGGAGAAACTGCGATGCAAGAAAATGAGTAACGGACCAATAGGCTCATGCAAACTACTAAAGTGAAAGTCCTTAACGACGCCCAATACAGGACCTTCCGCACGATTTTCAATGGTTCTCCCGATGGCTTCATCCGGAGACCAACCAATACGACTTGCCAACGTTTCATTGATCAAATAAGGTACTTGGTATTCTTTGTTTTCTGAATGAATTGTGTCCATGAGCGCAAAATCCGTCGCAAGAAAATCGCGACCCGCTACGAGTTCCATTCCCAGGGTTTCCAGGAAATCGAGATCTACCGGCATCGCATTCACCGAAACGTCGTGCTCGCCATTTTCATCCACGGCATAAATTCCGTCAGACCACTCCACAAATTCTGGTGTCTCATAGGAAGCCGTTACCGATTTCACACCCTGAACCTGTTGAAAAGCATCCTTGATCGATTCAAAATTTTTGAGCATATCACCGCGAATAGGCAATACAACCACGTGGTCCTTATCATACCCGAGATCCTTGCTTTGAACGTAGTTCATTTGCTGGATGATGATAAGTGTGAAAATGATCAGGAAAACCGAAATAGCAAATTGCCCTACGATCAACGACTTCTTGAGCATACCATTTCCACCTGTGGTTCGAAATCCTTTTTTCAGGATCGCGATTACTTTAGAGTTTGAAAGAATCAATGCGGGGTAAAGGCCTGCCAAAAGACTTACCACCACACAGAACAATAGTAGCATGAACAGTGGCAACGGTTGCAATAATTCGAGTCTGCTAAATGATTGTCCCGTTATATTGTTGAAATACGGAATAAGTAGCATACTTATTCCAAGTGCTATCAGGGTTGATATGAACGCAACTGTAGTGGCTTCACTGATGAATTGAAGGAACACCTGTTTTTTACTTGCACCCATCACTTTTCTAACTCCAATTTCTCCGCTTCGCGTTGTGGATTGCGCGGTAGCCAAATTGGTATAATTGGCAATGGCGATCATCAATATCAGGATGGTAATGATCACAAAAACATAGATATATGTCATGCTTCCGTTAGGCTCAAAACCAGCTAATTCTGATTTGAGATGAACATCCAATAACGGTTCTAGGTTATATTTCAGATAGTCGCCCTCATCAAGCCTTGCTTCCTTCCTAACAAGTTCTGTCGCCATGAATGTGTTAACTTGTTCTTCCACAGCGGTAATTTCTGCGGAATCATTCAACAACAAATATGTAATCCAGTTGGCAGACCACCACTGTTCGTGTTTAACACTATTGTTCAGGTTAAGAAACTGGGTTACGAAATCAAACTTAATCTGGGAGTTTTTAGGAGCATCCTGGCACACCCCGGAAACAATCAGATCCCTGCCAAAAGCATTGATCACTTTGTTCATTGGGTCTTCAGCCCCGAAATATTTCTGTGCCATCGATTGTGTGAGCACGATTTTGTTTGATGCGTCCAAAACGCCAGCCTGATCTCCTTGGATCAATTGGAAGGAGAATATGTTGAAAAAGGACGGATCGGCAAATAGAATTCGATCCTCAGCGAAAGATTTATTTTCATAGATCACATTGGCGCTGCTGATATAGGTTCGGGCATAATCTTCAACACTCGGGATTCTTCTTTTTAATTCAGGTCCTACCTTCGTACCCGTTTCCGCAGCAGTATTCACCTCATTGGAAAGCTTGTACTCCATGGTTGCTCTTACAATGCGAGACGATTGCTCATGAAATGAGTCATAGGTAACCTCGCTGTAGATATAAAGCGAAATTAAAAGGCAGGCCGCCAAACCAATCGTTAACCCGAAAACGTTGATAGTGGTATAAAGTTTATTCTTCCTTAAGTTCCTAAGCGCTATTTTGAAATAATTCCGGATCATGATTGTTTTTTTTTGATTGATGCTGTTATTCTGATTTCAAGGCATTTACAGGGTTGGCCGTTGCAGCTTTAAAACATTGAAACCCTATAGTCGAGGCTCCAATCAACAGAGTGACCACCCCAGCCAAGCCAAAAAACCACCACTTTAGCTCAATGGCATACCCAAAGCCATCCAGCCAGTTGGAAGCCAATAAGTAGGCAATTGGAAATGCCACAAGGCAGGCTAGTAGGATCATCTTGATAAATTCGCCCGACAGTAATTTGACGACACCAAACACAGTGGAGCCCAGTACTTTTCGAATACCGATCTCTTTCGCTCTGCGTTCCGCAGTAAAAGCTGCCAATCCAAACAAACCGAGACATGATACGATGATGGCGATCAAAGCGAAAAAATCTGAAAGATCCGCGACCCGTTGCTCCGCTTTGTACAGGTTGTTATAGTCCGTGTCCAAAAAAGTGTAATCGAATGGATATCCGGGATTAAATTTTTTGTAAATGGTTTCGATCGTGGCCAAAGACTCGTGCTCCGAGCCTTTAACAATTCTTACCATTATCTGGTTCCCATAAGGTCTGAATCGAATGATAAGCGGCTCCACTTTCTTATGTAGCGAACCATATTGGAAGTCCTTAACAACGCCAATAATTTCCTGTCTTTCGTTTCCTTTTTGCAACACCTGCCCCACCGGTTCTTCTAGACCCATGTATTCGACTGCAGATTCGTTGAGGACAATCTTAGTATCATCATCGTTGAAGGATTTTGAGAACGTACGTCCCTCAACCAATTCCATGTCAAGCGTTTCAATGGCACCATAACCCATACGAGGTGCTTGGAATACAATGGCTTCCTCCGTTTCTTTCCCAGGCCATTCCCAACCGCCATTATTGTCTTCTCCGTCAAGAAACTCTCCATTCATAAATCCCACATTGTGTACGGTAGACAGATTTTTTATTTCTGAAAGTAAAGCATCGGGATTCTCGATATTACTTACAATTTCGAATCGAACAACGTTCTCCTTGGTGTAACCAATATTTTTGGTTTGCAGGAAGTCTATTTGGTTCCTTATGACGAGAATCCCAACGATAAAGACAATAGAGATCGTGAACTGAAATACAACGAGTCCTTTCCTTAGAAACAACTCCCACATCGACTTCGGGGATGCTCCTTTCAGTATCGATACCGGGTTATAAGAGGATAGCTTGAAAGCAGGATAACTACCTGCCAAAAATCCTGTAATGACAACAATACAACCAATGATAAAAACTTGAGTTAAACCTAACCTAAGCGTCAAATCCTTACCGGTAATCTCATTAAAGCTAGGAAGGAACAAATACACCAACAATAGGGCAACTCCCATGGACATCATAGACAATAATATAGCTTCGCTTAAGTGCTGATATATCAATGACCTCCTATTGGCACCCAGTGTCTTTTTAACTCCCACTTCTTTCATTCTCCTACTCGCTTGAGCGGTAGACAGGTTCATAAAGTTGATGCAGGCAATAAGCAATGTAATGAGTGCTATTATTATAAATAACCGGACATAGACAATTCTTCCGCCCACTTG
>JBCCHR010000034.1:0-13468 GCA_039028655.1 Bacteroidota bacterium | reverse complement strand
TCACACAGTCACCCTTACCAGGAGAAGGAATTCAAAGGCGTTCAATTGATCCATTGCAAAGATCCTGAAAATAAGGTGGGTACGGTTGGCCAGTTTGTGTACGACTTAAATTGTATTAGAGACTCTCGTAAACGAAATTTCGACATTCTTTTACAACTGGGCTACACCAGCAATTCGATCTGGCACCGTTGGCTTCCGAAGAAAAGTATCATCATTACCAACATGGATGGCCTGGAATGGAAACGCACCAAATACTCCAAGAAAGTGCGACGATTCCTAAAATACGCCGAGTCTCTGGCGGTGAAAAGCAGTGATTATTTGGTAGCCGATTCGATTGGAATCCAGGACCATTTGATGGAGACCTACAACGCCTCGTCTACCTTTATTGCTTATGGAAGTTCGCTGTTTGAAGAGGAAGACCAATTGGTGTTGAATGAATACCAGGTGGCTCCTTTTGAGTACAACATGCTTATTGCTCGCATGGAACCTGAGAACAGCATTGAAACCATCCTGGATGGGGTGGTCGCAAGCGGCACCAACACACCTTTTCTGGTGGTGGGGAAGTACGACACCAATAAATTTGGCGCCTATTTGAAGGAAAAGTATCAATCGCACCCGACTATTCGTTTCATGGGAGGGATTTACAACTTCGACCACTTGAACAGTCTTCGCTATTATTCCAAATTGTATTTTCATGGGCACACGGTTGGAGGTACCAATCCATCATTGCTGGAAGCCATGGCCAGTAACGCCCTTATAGTGGCTCATGATAATAAGTTTAACAAGGCAATTCTGGGGAAAGATGCATTTTATTTCACCCAGACGAGCAACGTTAGCGACATCATTCAATCTGTCCATACAAAGACCGATCACGATGCCTTTTTGGCATCAAACGTCGAGAAGATAAAAACCACCTACTCATGGGAGATCATTAACAACGCCTATCTCGACCTGATGGAAATGGCCTATGCTAAAAATGCGTAACATCCTTACCGCCGAGAAGACCTACGTCTTTCTTATTTCGGCACTTTTGATCGTGCTTCCTTTGTATTATGGGTTCAGCACTGGGATGCTTATCGCGTTGCTGGCGGCTGCGGTATCCTCTTTACTGTTTCACAAACCAACTCGCCGAGCAGGATTGTTTGTTCCTATTCTTTTGTTTTTGCTGATGGCATTGTCGGTCCTATGGAGTGACCCCATTGAAAATGCTCTACGCGGACTGGAACGACAACTTGCCCTACTGCTCATTCCACTGGCATTTATCTGTATGCCATCGATCACTTTGGAAGCCAGAAACAAGATTCTTTATTATTACGCCATTGGAATGACTCTATTCGGGCTTGTTTTTACGACCCTTGCAGGGGTGACCTTTTTGGAGACGGGTTCGGCGGCATCCTTCTTTTATCACGAGTTGGTGTCTCCACTCGATCTTAATGCCATCTACATCTCCGTGTTTGTTTCCATAGCGTTGTTGCATGTACTTTTCTTCCGGCCAAAGACAGCACTTTCCATCCTTATGTTGGTGGTACTTACGATATTCCTTCTATTACTTGCCTCAAAAAGCATTATTGTGGCAACGGCCCTCACCGGGGGTATCGGGATCATTCGATCCTTCAAAAAGGCTACGGTCTATAAACTGCTGGGGGCCTTACTGGTGGGTATTGTGCTGTTGGCAGTTGTGCCCAACCCAGTGAAAAAAAGATTTGAACGGGAAATACGGGTGTCCAACATTGAGGAAGTATTTGAGAAAGAACGATTTAACAAAGTCTACGATTGGACCGGAACGACCTTGCGATTGTTCCAGGCGAGAATATTTACCGAAATGTTGGCGGAGGACCCTATTTTGTTTACGGGTTATGGGATCAATAATTCACAGTCGAAGATCGAGACCAAACACCGAGAATACAATCTTTGGCAAGGGTATTACAATTACAATTTTCACAATCAGTACATTCAGGCCTTTGCCGATTTAGGGGTTTTTGGGCTATTATTCCTATTTTTATTGCTGGGTGTTTTGCTTCGACACTATTTCAAGACCAGGGACATGTTGTTTTTGTCGCTGTTCCTGATCATGCTAGTGGTGTTTATGACCGGGACCTATCTATGGCGACAACGAGGACTGTATCATTTTTTGGTACTTTATTGTTTGTTGCTGAAGGCCCTTCCGCCAGAGAATGAACAGAAGAGTAACTTAAGCTAATTCGCATTTTATGAGAATCCTACTTGCTTCAATTTACCCATGGATCTATGTGCTGTTGTTTCTCACCATTCCTTTCGACAACTATGTGCGAGCGTTGCCTAATTTGCTCATGATCATTCTGGCAGCAACCTTTCCCTTCATTATCAAGAAGGAGCACTTCAGAAAACTAAAAAAAATTCCAACCATCCTTTTTGCATTGTTTTGCCTGTATTTGGTGGCAAATGCAGCAATTTTTGGCCGATTGGAGACCGATTGGGGGCTTATTAAGAAGATTGCCCTGGCTTTCGGGTTTGTCGTGTTGTATATCCCTATTGAAGACTCGAAGAAGATCTATCGGGCCATTGTGTTCTCCGGTCTGGCCGTTATCATCTTTTCTGTTATCAATATTTTCGTGATCATCAATTCTTCGGATGAGATCGTCCTGGGTCTCTCCAGACAAGTGATCGAAGCCTTGTTGATCGACCGTATCTACCTGGGGATGATCGCCATTTTGAGTATTTTGATCTCATATCAATCCATTCGTAAGGAGTTTCATCCAAACAACAAATACTACCTGGTTAATATCATCATCAATGTCCTGTTTGTGGTACTATTGGTCTCGAAAATCGCGATCATCATTTTAGGATTACTATTGGTGGTACGACAGTTTTATGGCAAGCGCAAGTGGTTGCGTGTTCCAGTAGCAGCGCTGGCAGTGGCGGGCCTGTTTGCACTTGCGTTTTCGCTCATGATGACCAAGGAAGAGGCCGATTCAGAAAAAACATTCCTTGAACAAACACTCACCTGGGAACTCCGAACCGAAGTATGGAAATGTGCACAGCGCATTAGTTCCGACGCCGGGATCATTGTAGAAGGGTTTGGATTCCAAGGCACTAAGGACCAGTTGGTTGCCTGCTACAGTGAGCACATCGAAGACGATTACAAACGAAATGTATTCGTTAACGCACGTCATAACACGCACAACCAGTTGGTCGATATCTATTTTAATTGGGGTGTGGTTGCCATCGTGCTATTCATTGGTTGGCTAGTGGTTGTGTTCTTCAGAAACAGAAAAGAGTTCATACCAACGGCCTATTTGATCGTGTTGGCGAGTTATTGCCTGGTGGAGGATGTGTTCCACAGACAAATTGGAGCATATTACGTTGGTTTTGTTTTGATTGCCATCTTGCTTCAGCAGCAAACCAACGAAAACAATGATAAAAAAGAAGCTTAATACGTCGTGCAAATTGTATTTTTGCACACTTTAGAGAGGGCCACCGTTGAATTGCCCCAAATACTAACGGAAGAAACAGCGTTTAGAAAAGCATGAAAATAGCAGTTATAGGAACAGGATACGTAGGGTTGGTGACAGGAACATGTCTTGCAGAGACCGGCAATGAGGTGATCTGCGTGGATATTGATGCGGAGAAAGTAGCCAAAATGAGAAATGGCGAGGTCCCCATTTACGAACCTCATCTCGACGTATTGTTCGAACGAAATATCAAGGCCAACCGCCTGCAATTTACCACCTCCCTGGAAGAAGGGTTGGCGCATGGAGACATTATTTTTCTGGCGTTACCCACGCCCGAAGATGAAGATGGTTCTGCCGATCTGTCTTATGTTTTAAATGTTTCTGAAGAGATCGGGAAGATCATTACCAGCTACAAAGTGATCGTTGATAAAAGCACGGTCCCAGTGGGTACGGCCGACAAGGTTCGCGAGGTAATCGCGGCCAATGCGCAATGTGAATTTGATGTGGTTTCCAATCCCGAATTCCTTCGGGAAGGATTCGCCGTGGACGATTTCCTAAAGCCGGAACGCATAATAGTGGGGTCCAGCAGTGAAAAAGCCACCCAATTGATGCAAAAATTGTATCGCCCGTTTGTTCGTTCCGGGAACCCGGTGATCGTGATGGATGAGCGGTCTGCCGAGTTGACCAAGTACGCGGCCAATTCGTTCCTTGCGACCAAGATCACGTTTATGAACGAGATCGCCAATTACTGCGAAAAAGTAGGAGCCGATGTGGATAAAGTTCGCGTAGGTATGGGAACCGATTCCAGAATAGGCAAGCGATTCTTGTTTCCTGGCATTGGGTATGGAGGCTCTTGTTTCCCAAAGGACGTAAAAGCACTGCACAAGGCAGGGAAGGATGAAGATTACAATTTCAAAATCCTGCAAGCGGTGATCGACGTGAACCGAACACAAAAAAGTATTCTCATTCCAAAAATAGAAGCGAGATTAGGAAGCAACCTTAGCGGAATAACCATCGCGATCTGGGGTCTGGCATTTAAACCCGAGACCGATGATATCCGGGAAGCCCCTTCCATCGATGTTATGAATGCACTGTTGGATCGCGGAGCCAATCTGCGTGTATTTGATCCGGAAGCCATGCCCAATATCAAAAAGCGTTTTGGAGACAACCTGAATTACGCTGCTTCCATGTACGATGCACTGGAAAATGCCGATGCGTTGGTGATCTGTACGGAGTGGAGTATTTTCCGCTCTCCCAGCTTTGCAAAGGTAAAATCCCTGTTGAAGTCGCCCATCGTCTTCGACGGCAGGAACCTGTACCAGGTAGAGGACATGGCCAAGGAAGGATTTACCTATGTCTCCATAGGACGAAAAGAAGCAACACCACAAGCATGAGTGACACGACCAAAAGAGTACTTGTAACCGGTGCCGCCGGGTTTTTAGGATCGCACCTTTGCGATAAGTTCATCGCAGAAGGATTTCACGTGATCGGGATGGACAACCTCATCACAGGAGATCTCAAAAACATCGAACACCTTTTTAAACTCTCATCTTTTGAGTTCTATCACCATGATGTAACCACTTTTGTCCACGTACCGGGGAAGGTGGATTACATACTTCATTTCGCCTCGCCGGCAAGTCCGATCGACTATTTAAAAATACCCATTCAAACCTTAAAAGTTGGTTCTCTGGGAACGCATAACCTGCTGGGGCTCGCCAAGGAGAAAAAAGCACGGATCCTGATCGCATCCACTTCCGAAGTGTACGGTGATCCTTTGGTTCATCCACAGAGCGAAACGTATTACGGCAATGTGAACACCATTGGCCCTCGAGGTGTGTATGACGAAGCCAAACGCTTTCAGGAATCCATCACCATGGCCTACCATCGCTTCCACGGATTGGAGACGCGTATCGTTCGTATTTTCAACACCTATGGTCCAAGAATGCGACTCAACGACGGTCGGGTGATCCCGGCTTTTATGGGGCAGGCCATCCGGGGAGAGAACCTTACGGTATTTGGCGATGGCTCACAAACCCGCTCCTTTTGCTATGTGGACGACCAGATCGATGGGATCTATCGTACCCTTTTGAGCGATTACAGCCTCCCGATCAACATTGGTAACCCCAACGAGATCAGTATTTTGGATTTTGCCAATGAGATCGTAAAACTCACTGGTACCGACCAAAAGATCGTGTTCAAGGAATTGCCCGAGGACGACCCTATGCAACGCCAACCGGATATTAGTAAAGCCAAGGAAATACTTGGATGGGAACCAAAAGTAAGCCGTGCAGAAGGGATGAAAGCAACCTTCAATTATTTTAAGAATCTCACTAAGGAAGAACTCTTTAAAAGTGAACATAAAGATTTCTCAAAGCACAACAGAAGGTAGTAATGATCTATAAAACGGGAAGATATTCGGGCTTTTTGAGACCCATCTCATATATCATCGATCTGTTGATAATCCACTTGTTGGCGTATCAATTCTTCGAGTCTCGTTTGCTTTTTCTGAACTATGTCATCTTCGTTTCCTTAGCTTGGATCATCTTGTCGCTACGTTCTCACTTCTACGAGATCTACCGCTTTACAAGACTCACGAAGATCATCTCATTAGTAGCAAAACAGGGGATGCTTTTTATTCTGTTGGTGTTTGCATTCTTTGGATTTTACAGTGAATTGGGAATCGACCCCTGGGCCATCACCAAATACGCACTCATCGTCATCCTGTATATCGCGATCGTTAAGGTGGCCATTTATTATTTGCTGAAGAAGTACCGACTGTTATTGCGCGGAAACCTGAGGCGCGTCGTGATCGTTGGCCTTAACCAAAAGACAGACCAGCTGCGAAAGTTCTTCGACGACAATCCCGAGTACGGATACAAATTGCAGCGAATTTTCGATCTCAATGGCCCTGAGAAAGTGAGCATTGAAGAATGCCTCGAATACATCGACAGCAATAAGATCGACGAGATTTACTCATCGGTGGGAGAATTGAGCAACGAGCAAATGACGCAGTTGATCGACTATGCTGATAATAACTTGAAGATCCTAAAATTCCTGCCCGACAACAAGGATATCTACAGCAAGCGACTCGATTTCACCTATTACGGTTATCTGCCCATACTGTCGATGCGGAAGATACCTATCGAAGAGCCATTCAATAAATTCATCAAAAGGGGCTTCGACATCACCCTATCGTTGCTCATTATCGTAGGGATACTGTCATGGCTCACTCCCTTGCTCGGGCTCATAATCAAACTGGAATCCAAAGGCCCGATTTTCTTCAAACAGAAAAGAAATGGCCTGGACTATAAAGAGTTCTATTGCTACAAGTTTCGATCCATGCGACCCAACCCCATGGCTCATTTACACCAGGTACAGAAAAACGACCCACGCATTACCGGGATAGGAAGGATCATTCGTAAGACCAGTATCGACGAACTACCACAGTTCATTAACGTGTTAAAAGGAGAAATGAGCGTAGTAGGGCCAAGGCCACATATGGTAAGTCACACCCATATGTACGCCGAACGAGTGGATAAGTTCATGGTACGGCATTTCATCAAACCGGGCATCACCGGGCTGGCCCAGGTGAGTGGTTTCCGTGGGGAAGTGGAAGACGAGAACCACATTATTAATCGAGTGAAGTACGATATTTTCTACCTGGAGAACTGGTCGTTGTTCCTCGATATCAAGATCGTATTTACAACCATCTACAACGCTTTGAGAGGTGAAGAAAAAGCCTACTAAGAGCTTGCCTCTTGTGTCTGTGATCACCCCGCTGTATAATGCCGAGGCATTTATTGGCGACACCCTCTCCTCGGTCCGGAACCAAACCTATTCCAACTGGGAACACATCATCGTGGACGATGCTTCTACTGATGGATCGGTCGAGATCGTTCGTGAACTGGCCAAGACAGACCCCAGGATCAGGCTGGTGACCCTTCCCGGGAATGAGGGCGCAGCCTACTGCCGCAAACATGCCACCGAACTGGCCAGTGGGGATTTCATTGCCTTTCTGGACAGTGACGACTTATGGCATCCCGAAAAATTGCAGCTTCAACTCTCTTTTATGGACCAGCACTCCTGTGATGTCTCTTACACTAGTTATGTTCATATGGACGAAAATGGAAAGCCGTTGGGTAAGCGCATCAAAGCACTACCCAAGCTGTCGTATGGCAAACAGCGAAGCAACAATTACATAGGCAATCTTACAGGAATCTATAGCGCTGCCACCCTGGGGAAGATCTTCGCTCCCGCGATCCGGAAGCGACAGGATTGGGCCGTATGGTTGGAAGCAATTGAGAAAAGTGGACAACCAGCCCTTGGATTGGCAAAAGACCTTGCATATTATCGTGTTCGAGGAGGTTCCATTAGCTCGAACAAGCTGGGATTGGTGAAATACAATTTCCAGTTCTATCGAATCTTCCTGGGGTATTCCTGGCCCAAGTCCGTGTTCTTCCTGCTACGATTCTTTTGGGAGTATTTTATGGTGCGTCCGCGCCAGATCGATCGCTATTGATCCAGCCTTGAAATAAACTGTTTAAGTTTTCCTCTTTTACTTCTGTCCATCACTTCGACGCGCTCAAAATCCAGCTCCAAACCAGGTTCCAGGTACGTGTAAAGTGCGGCTTTGATTGCATCGGTCTCCGGTTCCGTTAGTTGGGTTCGCGAAGTGTATCGGATCACAAAAGTGTCGATCGCCGATTGCTCGATCACAAACTCCTTCACATTTCCGTCGTCTTCGATAATGCTTTTGGTTACGTAATAAAAAGTGAGCCCGGGGACCGTTTTTCCGCTGGGAAGTTTTGCTACGTCATTGGTTCGCCCGATAAGCTCTTGGAGCACGGGTTTTTTTAAAGTGCTGTTTTCTGTTAGGGTGCCGGTATCTCCAATATCGTAGCGAATCATGGGATGTGCCTTGTTGTACAATCCGGTGATCACAATTCGGCCGGGAGTACCGTTAGGGACCGGTTGGTCTTGTTCGTCCAACACCTCCACAAACAGCGTTTCACTATTCAGAATAAAACAATCTTCAGGATCTGTAAAGGCGATGAGGTCCAATTCACTCGCCCCGTACTCGTTCACTACCGGCACACCAAACACTTCTTGCATGAGTTTTTTGTCGCTGTCGTACAACATCTCACTGGTCACGACGCAATATTTTAGCGTGGGACAAACCTGGGTGAGGAGGATGTTTTTTTGCTCAAGAAATTTGGCGAACAACACAATAGAACTCGTGTACCCATTGATGTAATCAAATTTTTTTCTTCGGAAGACATCGAGGAAGTCTTCCATTTTTTGATCGGACAGATCAAAAATTGGGAAGCGATACCGACTGCTCAGCCGGTCTTTAAAGCGTTCTTTTCGATACCCCATCCCGTCCAACGGAATACCATAGAACCGCGCCTGAAGCGATTTGTGAAAATCAAGGCCATACCAACCAAATCGATCCAGGATGCCGGCCCAGGTGAGGGCGTGGCAATATTTGTCCTTCGCAAAAATAAAGGGATGCCCGCTGGACCCGGAGGTCTTGTTGACGTAGACGGTTTTTTCTGAATAGCCTTCGCTAAGGCGTTCTTTCAGAGGGACCTGTAGATCCGATTTGCGCATCACGGGGACGTCTTGCCAACTGTTGATATTTCGATCCCCCAAAAGCGACTGATAAAAGGGATTGTGCGTGCGATGGAATTGGACAATTTTATCCCGCTGTTCATGAACGTAATTGGCATATACATCGGCTTCGATCTGTTGAATTTCCTTCAACCGGGCTTTCGCCTTTCCGATGGGAAAGCCATTGGCTTTGAGCGTAAGTTCGAATAAATTCAAGTCGGGAATTTCGGTTAAAGTTACAAATTAATTGCACACCCATTTTCTTCAGCAAAACACAAAAAAGCCTCCTTTTTTATTTTTATTGAAGTGGTGTCTTCGGCCAAAATAGAGTATTTTTACCGTCCATTTAAAATGCTTTCTTCATGAACATTCTCGTGTTAGGATCTGGTGGTCGCGAACATACATTCGCCTACAAGATCGCCCAGAGCCAACGTTGTGAAAACCTGTTTGTCGCCCCCGGAAATGCCGGTACCGCCCAGATCGCGACCAATGTGCATATTTCGGTCAATGATTTTGAAGCCATTAAAGATTGTGTCCTCGAAAACAGGATACAGATGGTGGTCGTTGGGCCGGAAGATCCTTTGGTAAGAGGCATCTATAACTACTTTAAAAATAGCAAGTCCCTCAAGGATGTGATGGTGATCGGGCCCTCCAAGGCAGGTGCGATGCTGGAGGGAAGCAAGGAACGCGCCAAGGAGTTTATGAATGACCATGGAATTCCAACGGCCGCCTATCGAAGCTTTACGGCTCATAGCCTGGAAGAAGGAAAGCAGTTTCTCGAAGAACTGA
The DNA here is from genome assembly GCA_039028655.1 of Bacteroidota bacterium. Taxonomy (GTDB): domain Bacteria; phylum Bacteroidota; class Bacteroidia; order Flavobacteriales; family Flavobacteriaceae; genus Aureisphaera. The sequence goes on along the minus strand of JBCCHR010000034.1, from coordinate 3,638 downwards.
AGCCTCCCTATGTACTCAAAGCGGACGGGCTGGCAGCCGGGAAAGGGGTGTTGATCCTCGAGGACATTAACGAAGCGAAACGAGAGCTGGAAAATATGCTTTCGCACGCCAAGTTTGGAGCGGCGAGTGCCACGGTGGTTATCGAAGAGTTTTTAGACGGGATCGAACTGAGTGTGTTTGTGCTTACCGACGGTATCCACCACAAGATCCTGCCAACTGCCAAGGACTATAAACGTATAGGAGAAGGAGATGTAGGACTCAACACCGGTGGTATGGGCGCAATCTCTCCGGTACCATTTGCCGATGACGAGTTTATGCAAAAGGTGAAGGAACGCGTCGTAGAGCCAACCATCCAAGGGTTGGAAAAAGAAGCCATCGACTATCAAGGGTTTGTGTTTATCGGGTTGATCAAAGTAGGCAACGATCCGTTTGTGATCGAATACAACGTTCGAATGGGTGATCCGGAAACGGAGGTGGTGCTCCCTCGGATACAGACCGATCTGGTTGATCTGTTGGAAGCCACAGCCCGTCAGGAACTGGATAGGATCTCTCTCGAAATAGATCAAAGAGCGGCTACCACGGTAATGGTGGTCTCCGGGGGTTATCCGGAAGCCTACGAAAAAGGAAAACCCATTTCCGGGATTGGCCGCATAGGAGATTCTATTGTTTTTCACGCCGGAACCACTGTGAAGGAAGGTGAAGTGGTGACCAATGGAGGCCGGGTGTTGGCGATCACTTCGCTACATGAAGATTACAGAGAGGCGCTAAAAAAATCCTATCAAAGTATAGCCGAACTATATTTTGACAGGATGTATTTTCGAACCGATATTGGGTTCGATCTATAGACGAGGGCCCAAAAAGGGGGTTCCTTATTCTTCTTTACCCAGGAAGGAGTGCGAAACCTGAGTGCGATCTTCTTCGCCACTGGCGTTGAACTTAGCCAACTGACCCATCCAATAGAAGAAAGCAGCAAAACCGATCAGTGTTAGGATCCAAGTGACGATGTTCGCCATCCACCAGTTATCCAACTCCATGGCTCGAAGTGCGTCGTAAGGCACAAACAAAACACCTTCGGCAAAATCTTGTATTGCTTCAAAAAATCCTTTCCAAGACATATCTGTATATTTATACCGCAAAAATAGAAATAAAGTCCAATGCTTACAAGCTTTTTTGGTAAATCCAACCCGGTTAATTTTGTGCTTGTAGGTTCCTATATGCTGCTGGTGGGTCTTGGCCACTTTTTGTTGGGAGACCGTGGCGCATTTTCCTTTCTTGATCTGGGGATGTTACTGGGCGTTATCACCGGGCTTATCTTCTCCATGCTCATCCTTGATTTTGTTATTCGAAAAAACGCCATAACCCTGCTTAATACCTTTGGTGTGTTTTTGTTTTCATGTGCTGTCGGGATGATTCCATCTGTTTATTTCGAACCCGAGGTGGTAGTGGCCAACCTCTTCATACTGTTGGCAGTACGACGCATCTTTAGCCTGCAGTCGTCGAAGAACACCGAGGCGAAGATACTGGATGCTAGTTTATGGATCGGCATCGCATCGCTGTTCTATTTCTGGTCGATACTATTGCTTTTGGTGCTTTTTGCGGCCATTTTTCTAATGCCTCAGAAAAGCTTCCGCCATTACCTAATTCCCTTCGTAGGTTGGGTTGGCCTGTTGTTGATCGTGAGCGCATACCAGCTTGTGATGACCCAGACTTTTGGATGGTGGAGTGAATGGTGGACTCCCATTTCTTTCGACTTTTCGAGCTACGCCTCATGGAAATTATGGGTGGTTATTACACTTTTATTGGTGCTATTGGTATGGTCCCTGGCCTCGAAGTTAGCCGATATTTCTTCAGGCCCTAGAAAGGAAAGACCTACTAAGGTAGTGCAACTCTTCCTTGTGGTGGCCACTTTCCTGATGGTGCTGGTTTCAGCGGAAAAGAACGGGGCCGAACTCTTGTTTCTGCTGGCTCCGTTTAGCATGATGGTGGCGGCATATGTCCAAAAACCTAACGATCGGTGGTTCAAAGAGCTTATCCTCTGGTGTTTTGTCTTGGCACCCATCGTTTTTCTGGCGACTTGAAAGAACACAGACCCCACTTTTCCTTCTTGATAAATTGGACAACCTATTACAAAATATGATACCTTTGCAAAAAATTTATGGCAGCCTTATTTGGCTGCTCAAACACCTACAGAAAGAATAGATCGCACTATGTTTACGAGAATTGCCAATAGAATATTTACCGAAGTTATCGATTCCTATCATGTGATCGACGACCCGTATCAGTCGTTTTCCAATCCTTACGAGGAAAATGATCTCCTGGAGCATTTGCTCTACCGAAAGTGTTGGATCGATACGGTACAATGGCATTACGAAGACATTATCCGTGATCCCAATATCGATCCGGAGGCGGCTTTGGTACTGAAGCGAAAGATCGATGCTTCCAACCAGGACCGTACCGATATGGTGGAATACATCGATGGCTATTTATTGGATAAATACAAAGATGTAGTGGTGCTGGACGATGCCACGATCAATACCGAAAGTCCGGCCTGGGGTGTAGATCGATTGTCGATCCTAGCCTTGAAGGTGTACCATATGCGCGAAGAGGCTACCCGGGAAGATGCGACCGATGCACATCGGGAAACCTGTCAGAAAAAACTGGATGTACTGTTGGAACAGCAAGTGGACCTGAGTACAGCTATCGAACAGCTTCTTAACGATATCGCGGCCGGAAGAAAGTACATGAAAGTCTACAAGCAGATGAAGATGTACAACGACGATGAACTCAACCCGGTTCTCCGAGGACAGAAATAGGGAGGATGCCCATCAGGCGCCTTTTAAGATTTCCATCAAATAGCAACATGCCCAACTCCACACACATCTTGGTGATCCGCCTATCGGCGCTAGGCGATGTGGCAATGACCGTACCGGTGATCCGTGGACTGGTCCAAACCTATCCGAACCTCCGACTTACCGTGGTTTCCAGACGAGGCTACCAGCCTTTGTTTGAGGGGATACCCAATGTCGATTTCCTGGAGGCCGATGTATATGGAAAACACAAAGGACTGTTTGGATTGATGAAACTCGCCAAAGAAGCAAGAGCATTGCATATCCATGCGGTGGCCGACCTGCACAACGTGATCCGATCCAAGATCCTTACCCGCAACCTGGGATTCAAAGGAAAACGAACAGCTACGATCGATAAGGGAAGGGCCGAAAAGAAGAAATTAACGAATGCTGCTGGGATGGGATTGGAGAAGTTGAAAACGACCCATCAACGATACGTCGATGTGTTTGCCAGCCTTGGTTTCCCGATCGCTTTGGATCGGGTAACGCTCCCCGAACGACGCCCCCTCACACCCCGTTTACTAACACTTATTGGCAGGGAACCTAAGAAATGCATTGGGATTGCCCCCTTTGCGGCCTATGAAAGTAAAATGTATCCCCTGGATCGAACCAAAGAGCTGATACAGATGTTGGCAGAAGAAGGGCAGCACCAGATCTTGTTGTTTGGTGGAGGCCCGGAAGAAGAGGCGTTACTCAAGCAATGGGAGTCGCAGTTTGAGCGGGTGACCAATGTGGCCGGCGTGCTCACCTTCGATGAGGAACTCAACCTGATCTCCAATCTCGATCTTATGG
>JBCCHR010000033.1:0-13532 GCA_039028655.1 Bacteroidota bacterium | reverse complement strand
TTTAAAGGCAAGAATCGTCGTAAGTCTGGCACCAAAGGCAAAAAAGGCAGTGCTCCCGGTAAGCGAAGGTCTGCCGGTTTTAGTCCGGGCAAGTCCTCAGGAACCGGAGGGAAACGCCGCCGTTGATCCCTTTAAAATTGTTGATTCGGTTATTTTTCGGTAAAGAATTCGACAAATTTACCCGCTTAACGAAACTTTGGCAGGATTTTAGGTTCTAAGGTAGTATCTTTATCCACACAATTGACTATGAAAAAAATACTTCTCTTCATTTTTCTTTTGTCGGCCCCATTGTTCCTTCTGGCACAGGAAGGTGAAACGATCCAAGGGGTGGTGCTCAATGATGCCAATGACGATCCGCTGGAGAATGTGAATATTGTGAATCTCAATCAGGTCATCGGTACGACCTCCGATTCGGAAGGTAAATTTGATCTGCGAGCGGCAGTAAACGATACTTTATACTTCTCATACCTTGGTTTTAAGTCGATCCGTGTGCGGGTAACCAACGACTGGATGAAGTATGGAGAGGTGAAGATCAAAATGACCGAGTTGGGAATTGCCCTGGAAGAGGTGGTGATCAAACCAGTAGAATTGACCGGTTATGTGGAGGTAGACGCCAAATTGATTCCCATTTACGACAATTATCGCTATCGAATTGCCGGATTCTCCGGGGGATATGAAGGTGGTAAGTCGCAGCCCGGTGCCGTTTCCAAGGTGCTCAATTCGATCTTCAATCCGGCCGATTTCCTCTACAACGTATTTGGCAAACGACCCAAACAGATGCGGAAACTGAGGAAAATGAAGGAGGATGACGAGATTCGAAACTTACTGCAGTCCAAGTTCGACCGGGAAACCCTGATGGCCGTTTTGCAACTGGAAAGAGAAGACATTGGCGAGATCCTGAATAACTGTAGTTACTCGGCCGATTTCATAAAAACGGCCAACGACCTGCAGATCCTTGATGCCATAAGTGAATGCTACGAAGAATATCGGGTGCTTAATCGCGGCAAGGAAAAAGGCAAAGGGTAGGGTATGCTACAACCCCTTGTTCACTATTCCTTACATTTCTTACTTCCCATCATCATCGCACTGGTATTTTTTAGACACCGGTGGAAGAGCGTCGCTTTACTTTTGCTGGCGGCCATAATCATTGATCTGGACCATCTGTTTGCCACCCCTATTTTCGACCCAAACCGTTGCAGTGTAGGCTTCCATCCCTTGCACAACTATGTGGCTATTGGTGTTTACCTGGCTTTATTGTTCTTTAAGAATGCGCGCATTGTCGCGTTGGGTCTATTGCTTCATATCGCGGCCGATCTCGTAGATTGCATGTGGATGAATTAGCCCATTGGTTGTTCCTTTTTTTGCTGAAATGCGTACCTTGTTCCTTTATTTTCAGTTGAAGCGACGTGCAGGAATTAATACAAAAACAGCGACGATTTTTCGATAGTGGCGCCACCTTGCCCGTATCATTCAGAATAAAACAACTCAAACAATTAAAAAAAGCGATCCGCACCCACGAAGGCTTGCTTTATGAAGCTATTGCGGCCGATTTCAGAAAATCGAAATTTGAGACCTATGCTACCGAACTGGGCCTGTTGTACCACGAGATCGATGTAGCGATCGACAAGGTGTCCCAGTGGGCGCGACGTCGCCGCGTCCCTTCCAATTTGCTCAATTTCCCTGCAAAAAGTTATTTACGACCGGAGCCCCTTGGGGTAAGTTTGGTGATTGGTGCCTGGAACTATCCCTACCTGCTCTCGCTCGGGCCCGTGATTGGTGCTATGGCCGCGGGTTGCACCGTCATTTTAAAACCCAGCGAGCTTCCATCTCAAACGAGTGCTGCTATGGCAACGATGATCTCGGTTTCTTTTGCTGAAGAATATGTGGCTGTAGTGGAAGGGGGCGTCCCGGAAACCACCCAATTGCTGGAACAGCGATTTGACAAGATATTTTTTACGGGTAGCACCAAAGTAGGGAAGATCATTTACCAGGCTGCGGCCAAAAACCTGACTCCGGTGACCCTGGAACTGGGTGGGAAGAGTCCGGCCTTTGTTACAGCCGATTGCAACCTGAAAATAACAGTGAAGCGCCTGGTTTGGGGGAAGTTCCTCAATGCCGGGCAAACCTGTATCTCGCCGGATTATGTGCTGGTGGATCGAAAGATCGAGAAGCAATTCCTAGAGCAATGCGTCAAGGAGATTGAAAAGGAACAGTTCTCCCTGGAGCACGGAAATATTTCTCAGATCATAAACGATAGAAATCTCCAGCGGCTTAGGCAGCTCATCGATCCGGGAAAAGTGGTTCATGGAGGGAAGGTGGATGCCGCCAATCGGTATATTGAGCCTACTTTGTTGGCGGGCATTGATTTTGAGGATACTATCATGCAGGAAGAGATCTTTGGTCCGTTGTTGCCAGTGATCGCCTACGACAACTTAGACGAAGCTATTGGTAAGGTAAAGACTCTGGAGAAGCCGTTATCGTGCTATGTTTTTACAAGATCGGCCCGTATTAAAAAACAGGTGATGGACGGGATTTCCTTCGGAGGGGGAATGATCAACGATGCGGTGATGCACATCACCAATAGTCATTTACCATTTGGTGGAGTGGGCGCCAGCGGAATAGGTGCTTATCATGGGAAGACAGGATTTGATACGTTTTCTCATCAGAAAGGAGTGATCGAGAAAAAGAATTGGCTCGAACTGCCTTTAAAATATTTCCCTCACACTCCACGTAAACTGTGGTGGATTCAACGTTTTTTCAAGTTTTAATGGGTGTTGCTGAAATAATTCAGAAAAAAAAACAAAAAAAATGTCCCGTTTGAAAGATCGGTCTCGTCTTAAGGGTGAAATGTCTAACTAAAACACAAAAGTTATGAAAGAATTTATGATGATTTTTATTGGAGCCGATTACACCGCAATGGGATTGTCTCCTGAGGAAATGCAAAGCAGAATGGGCAAATGGTTTGCCTGGAACGACAAAATGGAAAAGGCAGGGATCCTTCGGGGTGGTAATGCCTTGACGCCCGATGTGCGACGCATCCAGGGACCTTCCAGAACTGTGACCGATATGACTTCGGCGGAGTTGAAAGAGATCGTGGGAGGGTACTACATTATTGAGGTAGCCGATAGGGAGGCCGTGGAAGAAGTGGCGCAGGACTTTCCTGATTTCGATTTGGGAGGTACGGTTGAAATTCGCGAAATCATGGTATTCGACCAGTAATGGAACCCCAGCTCATAGACCATCTTTTCAGGCATCACTATGGAAGGATGGTCTCTGTTCTTACCCGAATTTTCGGGTTGGCGCATCTCGAGACCATCGAGGACGCGGTGCAGGATACCTTCTTGAAAGCAACGGTTTCCTGGAAGAACAAACCACCCGAAAACCCCCAGGCCTGGCTTACGGCAGCTGCGAAGAACCGAGTTTTGGATATCTTCAGAAAATTGAAAGCCGATCGAAAGCGGGTTCCTGATCTGGGTGGTGGGATGGAGGTGATCGCCATCAACGAGCTTTTTTTAGACAACGAGATTCAGGATAGTCAGCTACGGATGATCTTCGCTGCCTGTCATCCCGTGCTGGCACCTCGAGAGCGCATTGCCTTTGCGCTTCGCACAGTCTCGGGCTTTAGTAACAAGGAGATCGCTTCGGCATTATTGACCAAGGAGGATACGATTCGTAAACGGCTCAATCGTGCGCGGAAGTTGATCCAGGAAAAGGACGTTCGCTTTAGTATTCCAATGGGCGCGGAGCTTCCCGAGCGATTGGAGAGTGTGTTAGAGGTGCTGTATCTTATTTTTAATGAGGGTTTTCATTCCAACCAAAGTGAGCTGCTGGTGCGGGAAGAACTATGTGGTGAGGCTATGCGGCTCGGGCAAATGTTACTCACCCATTCACTTACACGAACGCCTAATGCGTATGCCTTGTTCTCTTTAATGTGTTTTCATGCAGCACGACTGAAAAGCAAAACGAATGCGGATGGAGAGATCGTCGACCTGCGTCATCAGGACCGCTCCATGTGGCATTTTCCATTGATTCGAATGGGGCACGACACCATGGAAAAGGCGGTGGAAACCGAAGATTATTCCCGTTATCACTTTGAGGCTGCCATCGCCGCCGAGCATTTGAAAGCACGCTCCTTCGAAGCAACGAGATGGGAAAAGATCCTGATGTGGTGCGAGCGACTGAACCATGTGGCTCCGGGAGTGATTACCTCCTTGCAGCTTGCGGTGGTTTTGCTGCAATGCGAGCGATGGGAAGAGGCTTTAGAATTGTTGGAAAGTATTGACCCTAAAGCCCTGGAACAGCGCAGTTACCTCTATTTCGGTTCCCTAGCCGAATATCACTTGAAGACGGGTAATTCAACCTTGGCGATCGATTGTCTCGACGAGGCGTTGGAGACTGTCCAAAACGAAGCGGAAAAGCGCTATTTGCTTCAGAAGAAAAAAACACTGCAAGGATAATATTTCGAATTTGTATCTTACTTTATCATTCTACTAAAACAACAGCGACATGGCATACGACGAATTTCTTGCGGACCGGGTTCGGAACATCCTTAAGGAAAAAAAGGTGGATTTCTACGAGAAGAAAATGTTCGGTGGTTTGTGCATTATGGTGGACGACAAGATGTGTTGTGGGGTGTTGTACGACAAGCGCACCGAGACCGATATGATCATGGCGCGCATCGGAGAAGCAGCCATGGAAGAAGCACTGAAAAAGGAGGGAAGTCAGCCCATGGACTTTACGGGTCGGCCTATGAAGGGTTATGTGTTTGTGACCCCGGATGGCTTCGACAGCGAGGACGACTTAGACTATTGGGTGCAGCTGTGTATCGATTTCAATCCGTTGGCCAAGGCTAGTAAGAAGCGGAGGAAGTAGCTATTAATCAATGTTCAATTTTCAATGAGCAATGAGCAATGTTCGATGAGTGATTTTGAATGGAGATGAAAAGGGTGCATCCTATTGCAGATTTAGTTCCTGGAACATTCACCACTGTATTTTGACGGGGACTCATTTTATCACTATCTTACCACCTCTCAAAAAACAATGCTATGAAATACATCTACTCCCTGATCACCTTATTTATTACCTCCAGCGTTTTCTCGCAAAGTACCTTTATGACCCCGGTGGAATCCAATGTGGTTCCCAACCGGTCGCAAGTGGAGACCATTGTAGCCAGTATCGGTTACCAAGGCTATGAGGAAGGGCAAGAATATTTTGGACAGGGTGAATTCGAGATTTTTCTCGACGTGGTCGACGGTGTTTTGGACCAGCCCATTATTATTTTGGATGGCTTCGACCCTGGCGACGCTCGTGATATTGGCGGACTTTATAACAGCTTCGATTTCGATGGACAAAATCTGGCCGATATCCTACGGGAAGAAGGCTTTGATATCGTGATCCTCAATGCACCGCAGTATACCACCGGTGGCAAGGACATCGATGGTGGCGCCGACTATATCCAGCGAAACGCTTTCGTGCTAATAGAGCTCATCAACCTGATCAACGACCAGAAAGAAGGGGACGGCGAATTGGTGGTCTTTGGCCCCAGTATGGGAGGATTGATTGGCCGCTATGCCTTGGCGTACATGGAAGACAATGGCATGGACCCGGAAACTCGATTGTATATTTCCTTCGATGCGCCTCACCGTGGGGCGAATATCCCCATGAGCTTGCAATACCTGATCAACTATCTGGCTCGTTCTGTAGGAGACCCGGACGCCACGGCCATTATCGAGAATGTGTTGAATTCACCGGCCGCCAAGGAGATGTTGATCGATCACCTATTGGCGCACCTGTTGGCGGGTTCCGATTTCGAACAAGACCCAACCAAATTACTTCCGGAGGGCGCTCCTAATTTTAGAGATGCTTTTCAAGCCGAGTTGGATGCCCTGGGCTTTCCGGAGACTGTTCGCAACGTGACCATGGTGAATGGAAGCGGCAATTCGGCGACCACCGGAACACCTGGTATGCAGGTAGTAAACACCAACCTGGACCTGGGTAATTTTTTGACAGCTGATGTCTCACTGCATTTTATGCCGGAGGCGGGAATGACCAATAATATCACCTTTTTTGAAACCTTTTTGTTCGGTATTTCGGTGGATCTGTTCGAAGCAGACGCCGAGGCATTTTCTTTTACCGATGGTGTGGACAGTGCCCCCGGAGGAACTGCCAACATCTCGAGTGCGCTGGGCGCTGCCGGGAACAACCAGGTGATCATCGATTTTATCATGGCGCTTGATCAAGACGACTATTCCTTTATCCCGACCATTAGTGCACTCGCGATCGATAACGAGGACGACTGGTATGTGGCCCCGGATATCGGAGGTATCCATACATCAGGTTTTGTGAATACATTTATCCCTGCGGTCAACGAATCGCATGTGCAGGTAACCCCGGAGAATGCACAGTTTGCGTTGGATGAGATACGTTTGGGTGTTTTGGGTATCAGTGATATTTCTCTTCGGAATAAATACCGTCTGGATCGTAACCCGGTGGGAGAGCAGATCAAGCTCATACTCGATGGCTCCAGAGATTACACGGATGTACGGATTGCGGCCTACGCTGTCACGGGACAGCAGGTACTGTTTCAGAAATTACCACAAGCCTCCAACGAGATCGTACTAGATCATAGGTTGGATGCAGGGATCTATATGATGGAGATTAGCGATTCCGAAGGAACCCACAACCTAAAGTTTGTCGTGGGACGATAATTCTGTTCGGGTCTACCGATGATGGTATGGCTCATTGCGGAGGATCGTAAAGCCCCGGTATAACTGCTCTACGAAGAAGAGTCGCACCATTTGATGGGAGAAGGTCATGGACGACAAACTGATCTTACCCGTTGCTCGTTGGTAGATCTCGTCGCTAAATCCATAAGGACCGCCGATTACGAACACCAGGTTTTTGAGTCCGCTGTTCATTTTTTTCTGAAGGTGCTGGCTAAATTCGACCGAAGAAAATGACCTGCCTTTTTCGTCTAACAATACCAACTGATCTGCGGGCTGCAAGCGTTTGAGTATTGCTTCGCCCTCTGCCTTTTTTTGTTGTGCCTCGCTGAGGTTCTTCACATTTTTGACATCCGGAATGGCCACAAACTCGAAATTAACATAATGCGCAAGCCGGCTTGTGTATTGGTCGATGAGTCCTTGCAGGGAGGCATCATCGGTCTTTCCGATGGCGAGGAGGGTAATTTTCATGGGTCAAAGATACAATTCTTGCAAAAGCGATCGAAAGGGTAGTGAACCCTGCTTTGGACTTCCGTCATTTTAACCTAATTTAGCTTTTAAATTTCTGAAATGATATCTCGCAAGAAGTTCAACAAGGAGATCAATTTGATCATTGCCAATGCCATCAGGGAAGACGTAGGCGATGGAGATCACAGTTCCCTGGCCTGTATTCCTGAAGAGGCCGAAGGGACCGCTAAGTTGCTGGTTAAAGATGAGGGCATTCTCGCCGGCGTTGATTTTGCCCGCTTGGTGTTCGAATATGTGGATCCTGGATTGGTGATGGACGTGAAGATCGAAGACGGTACGCTTGTTAAATACGGCGATATTGCCTTTTACGTAAGTGGGAGTTCCCAATCCATCCTTAAGGCAGAGCGCCTGGTGCTCAACGCCATGCAGCGAATGAGCGCGATTGCTACCAAGACCAATCAATATGTGCAATTGCTGAAAGGAACCGGAACCAAGATACTTGATACCCGTAAAACCACTCCGGGCATTAGGGCATTGGAAAAATGGGCCGTGAAGATTGGGGGAGGAGAGAATCATCGTTTTGCCTTGTACGATATGATCATGCTCAAAGACAATCACATCGATTTTTGTGGTTCGATTACCAAGGCGATCGAAAAAACCAGGCATTACCTGCAGATCAACAATCTGGATCTAAAGATCATCGTGGAGGCCCGAAATCTGGATGAGATTGCAGAGATATTACAAAACGAAGGTGTGTATCGCATCCTGATCGATAATTTCAACTATGAAGATACACGCAAGGCCGTGGAAATGATCGGAGACCAATGCCTTACCGAATCGAGCGGGGGGATTACCCTGGATACAGTACGGAAGTATGCCGAATGCGGCGTCGATTATATTTCAAGTGGGGCGCTTACCCATTCGGTCCACAATATGGATCTGAGTTTAAAAGCAATGTGATGAGTTCGGAAATTGAGCAGAAGCTTAGTGAGATTCCTGTGATACGCACTGCAGTGCGTTTGCTCAATCTGGTAAAACTACCCGGGTTTAACGGACTATCCCTGTATCATCTTTTAGAGACCTACACCGTAGGTATTGTAAAGGGTACCTTTTCCTCTCGGGCTAGTTCGATCGCTTATAGCTTTTTTATTGCCTTGTTTCCTTTTCTTCTTTTTATTCTGAATTTGATCCCCGTCATACGGATCGAGAACTTTCAAAACCAGTTTTTAGCACTCATCGAAAAGTTACTACCACCGCAAACGCAGGAATTCTTCATTCCGGTTTTGGAAGATATTGCCCTGAACCCAAGAAACAACTTGTTGTCGCTTACGTTTTTTCTTACGCTCTTCCTGGCCGCCAACGGTGTAAATTCCATCTTCAGTGCCTTTGAGTATTCGGTGCATGTGACGATCAATAGAAACTTCTTCAAGCAATACTTTGTAGCCTTGCTGGTCTCCATCTTTTTGGCCGTGCTATTGCTCATTACCGTAGGCTCCATCGCCTACGGTCAGTATGTGATCAACGAACTGAAGATGAGCGATTACATCACCAACGACATTTTTTGGGTGAATTTCTTACAATATGTGGTCTTTGTGGTCATGCTTTATGTGGCCATATCCACCTTGTATCATTTTGGTGTCAAAGAGGGGCGTGAGACCCGGTTTTTCTCGATAGGAGCGTTGGTCACCACCCTGTTGTTTATGTTAACAACCTATCTGTTTGGTGTGTACATCAACAATTTTGGTCAATATAATGAGTTATATGGTTCGATAGGTGCTCTTTTGATCATGATGTTTTATATTTGGTTGAACTCCAATCTACTATTACTTGGTTTCGAGCTGAATATTTCCCTTCAGCGACTCAAGGAACGAAGCACAGACTAATACCGAAACGAAAAAGAAATGCTATGAAAACACTACTACGAAACGGGCTTATTGGCTCCCTGCTACTTCTCACTACGACCATAATTCAGGCTCAGGATGTGTTTGGTACCTGGAAAACCATCGATGACAGTACCGGAGAGGCGAGATCGATCGTCGAGATCTACGAAGAGGACGGCAAGGTCTACGGTAAGATCATTGAATTGATCAATCCGAAAGAACCTAACCCTTTATGCGATAAATGTTCCGGAGAGGACAAGGACCAACCTGTGATAGGTCTTACATTTATAAAGGGCCTCAAAAAGGATGGCGACGAATACAACGGTGGTAAGATTCTGGACCCCGAGAATGGCAAACTCTACAAGTGTTACATCACGCTGGAAGACGAGAACAAACTTAAGGTGCGCGGATATATTGGCTTTTCGCTGTTAGGAAGAACGCAGTATTGGTATCGGGCCGATTGACGCATTGTTTATAAGTAAAAAGACAGGCGACTCATTTATTGAGCTGCCTTTTTTATTTTTGGATACATCAGGAGAAATCCTGTTTTAACGCACTTCCGATTTCCAAGTTGTATTTTGTTGACGTCATATTGCCCATTCCCCTCAAGCAGGTGTTCACCTATCATGTGAATAAGGACGAGGCGCATTTTTTGCAGCCCGGGATGCGCGTTGCCGTTCCCTTCGGAAAGTCGAAGATCTACACGGCCGTGGTGTACGGCGTTCATCAAAATGAGCCTCCCACTTACGAAACCAAATCCATCGATCAGATCCTGGACGAATCTCCATTGATCACTGCACTTCAATTAAAACATTGGGAATGGATGGCGGGATACTATATGTGTACCCTGGGAGAGGTGATCCGGGCTGCCTTGCCAAGTGCTTTCTTGCTCGAGAGTGAGACCATCATCAAGTTGGTCAAGGTAGAAAACGTGGACGAATCTCAACTTTCCAACGATGAGTTCCTGTTGTACGAGGCACTGCAGCATCAAACCTCACTGCACATCAACGACGCCCGCTCTATTTTGGATCGAACCAATGTAGTGCGTGTCATTCAGAATTTAATGCAACTTGGACTGGTAGCCGTCGAAGAGGAGGTGTTCGAGCAGTACAAACCCAAACTCAGGAGGTATGTTCGCTTAAATGCGCCCTATGCGGAGGAGGCTGCTTTGCGGGCTTTGTTGGACGAAATGACGCGTGCCCCTAAGCAGCGTGAGGTGTTAATGACCCTCTTCATGCTTTCTTCTTCAGAAAAAAATGTGGATACTCAGCTATTACAAAAGCGATCCGAAAGTACTTCCACGGTCATACGAACGCTTATCGACAAGGGGATTCTGGAAGAATACTTCCTGCAACAAGACCGTGTGTATTACGATGGCGACCCCGCTTCCGAAGTAAAAACGCTTACTGGTGCTCAAGGTAAGGCACTCGAAGAGATCGAGACCTCATTTAATGAGAAAGATATCACGCTCTTGCACGGAGTAACTTCGAGCGGCAAGACGGAGGTTTACGTGCGCCTTATTGATAAAATGCTTGATACCGGCAAGCAGATACTGTATATGCTCCCGGAGATTGCGCTCACCACTCAATTGATCACCCGGTTACAAACCTATTTTGGCGAGAAGATCGCCGTATACCATTCCAAGTATTCGGTGAACGAGCGTGTGGAAGTTTGGAACAACGTACTGTCGCAAAAACCAAAGGCCCAGATCGTGATTGGCGCGCGGTCATCGCTTTTTCTTCCATTTCAGAATCTGGGGTTGGTCATTATTGACGAAGAACACGAGCCTTCGTTCAAGCAATACAATCCTGCGCCGCGATATCATGCCCGGGACGCCGCGATTGTATTGGCAGGGATGCACCAGGCCAAGGCGTTGTTAGGATCGGCCACACCAGCGCTTGAAAGCTATTACAATGCCGAACAGGGAAAGTACGGATTGGTAACCCTTTCCGAGCGTTTTGGAAAGGTGCCCATGCCTGCGATCGAATTGATCGATATTCGCGACAAGCTTAAACGTAGACGTATGACGGGACATTTTAGCGATCGTCTACTGGAGGAGATGGAGGAGGTTTTGAAAGAAGGAGAACAGGTTATTTTATTTCAGAATAGAAGAGGATATTCCCCAGTTGTGGAATGCACTACCTGCGGGGTGGCCCCCCAATGTCCCAACTGCGATGTAAGCCTGACCTATCATCAGTATAAAAATGAATTGCGCTGCCATTATTGTGGGTATACCATGGCCATGTTGGTCGCCTGCATGGCCTGTGGATCGGAAACCCTGGACAGTAAAGGCTTTGGTACGGAGCAGATCGAAGCAGAGCTCAAAGACCTGTTCCCTGAACACTCCGTGGCAAGGATGGACCAGGATACCACCAAAGGAAAGCATGCCTACGGCAAGCTCATCGAGGGAATGGAATCTGGGACGATCGACATCCTGGTGGGTACACAAATGCTTGCCAAGGGGTTGGATTTCAGAAATGTAAGTTTGGTTGGAGTCATGAATGCCGATAACCTGCTCAACTTCCCGGATTTCAGAGCGCACGAGCGAAGTTTCCAGTTATTGCAGCAGGTATCGGGTAGGGCAGGACGCACGCAAAAGCGTGGGAAAGTACTCATTCAGAGTTACAATCCCTTGCACCAAATATTGCAACAGGTAAGTGTGAACGACTATTTGGGTATGTATCGGGAACAGTTGGAAGAACGCTATCAGTATCACTATCCTCCACACTATCGCACCATCAAGATCACCTTCAAGCATCGTAATTTCGGAACCATGCAAAAAGCATCTATTTGGTTTGCTGAAGTGCTTCGGCAACAACTAAGCGATCAGGTGCTCGGTCCGGTGAGTCCGCCGGTGGCGAGGATTCGCAATGAGTTTATTTCCAACATCCTGGTGAAGATCCCTCGGACGCAATCAATTCCGAAGATAAAAACATTCATAGCGAAAGTGCAGCAACGGTTTAACACCGTCAAGGAATTCTCGCGGGTCAAGCTTACAATGGACGTAGATAATTATTAGTTACGCATGGAAGCGGAAAGTGCTTCCACCAATTCGGCTTTGCGATTACGGGACAGCGGAAGTTGTTCGTTGTCCAACTCGATCACCTTGCTATTGTAGCGTTCCACCTTATCCAGGTTTACGATATAGGATTTGTGAATGCGTAGGAACCGCTCCTTGGGTAGCAATGCTTCGAAGGCCTTCATGGTTGAAAGCACTACCAAAGCATCATGCTCGGTTACAAGTTTAACGTAATCTCCAAGGGCCTCGATATAGCGCAACTCATTGAGGAAAACCTTACGTTTCTTGAGATTACTTTTCACAAAGATGAAATCTTCGTCGTCGAATCCATCCTCATTCTTCATTTTGTAGTTGATGATGGCTTTGTGCACGGCGTTAAGGAAGCGCTCCTTGGAAATAGGTTTTCTCAAATAGTCGACCGCGTCGTAATCGAATGCCTTAAAGGCATATTTAGTTTTACCGGTAACAAAAATGATCTGAGGTTTGTGCGTAAGATCGTCCAGAAGATCGAAACCGGAGAGGATGGGCATTTCGATGTCGAGAAAGATCAGGTCGATCTCGGTAGTAGCGAAACCCATCTTGGCTTCGATAGCGTTATTGTATTCGGCGACTAGATTTAAAGAAGGGTGATTTTCAATAAGTTTAACGATTGACAGCCGTTGTAAGGTTGAATCGTCAACAATCGCGCATTTTAGTACTGGTTTGTCCACGGCAATTTGGTTTAGCTGTCCACAATAGTAGTAAAAAAAATCGACGAACGGTAACTTTTTTTAACTTTTAACGTAAAAATGAGGCCTTTTTTGAGATTTGTAGGAAAAACGGTAAATGTTCTGTAAGGGTTTGTATTTTCTAGAAAATGTGGTATTTTTGCACGCTCTTGGCAAGGTGCTGAGAGTATTTAAATTTATTTTAATCATAATTTATGAATCATTACGAAACTGTTTTCATCTTAAATCCCGTTTTATCTGAAGAGCAGATAAAGGAGACAGTTAAGAAGTACGAGGATTATCTCGTATCTCGAGGTGCTAAGATGATCGCGAAGGAAGATTGGGGGCTAAAGAAATTGGCCTACCCAATTCAACACAAGAAAAGTGGGTTCTACCACTTGTTCGAACACGCTGCCGAGAATGGGGAAGCCATTAACGGTTTGGAAGTAGAATTTGGTCGTGACGAGCGCATCATGCGTAACCTTACGGTTAAATTGGACAAACATGCAATCTCATGGGCCGAAAGAAGAAGAGCCCGTAACAACAAAAAAGCGTAAGGTATGGCATCTATTGAACAACAAGCAAAAGGAAAGAAAGATGGAGAGATCAGGTATCTTACTCCATTGAACATTGAGACTTCAAAGGCAAAGAAATATTGTCGTTTTAAGAAGTCGGGAATCAAATACGTAGACTACAAAGATCCGGAGTTCTTATTGAAGTTCGTGAACGAGCAAGG
>JBCCHR010000032.1:0-13579 GCA_039028655.1 Bacteroidota bacterium | reverse complement strand
GCCCTATCCATTTGGTTATCAATGGTTTTAAGAAATGTTGATTTGTGGCTATGCATGGAGTCTCCACATAGCGGTTCGGACTTAAAATAAAGAAAATCAATCTCCCTAACAATACGGCTAATTCTTTGACCCTTTACCGAACTGCTATTTTCGTCCAATTTTTAGACTCCACAATGTATTGTTTCTTGAAACAGCACAGGGGATTGTTTTACTACAGCACCAACAAGAAAGTCCAAAACACACACCCGATTTCGGGCCCCATTTTTGGTGTATTGATCCAAAAAATTTTGACCACTGGATCCCACCAAAATATGTGAAAATGTGTTTACCAATAGCGAACTTTTCGTTGGTATTACAAACACTTAATTAATTATGAAACATTGCTTTGTTAATGTTATGACAAAATTAACAAGTGACTAATTTCAATTAATTTTTTTAATTTTATAAAATTTCCGCGGTAAAAAAGCATTTTTTGCATCCGAAAACGTTTTCGATTTTTTATTTCGTAATTCGCGTATTTTTCAACAAAAAGTCGATATTTTAATCCTTTTTTCTCTTTTTTGCACTAGAAAGCTTATCTGCTCAACATGAAAGAAGTAACCTTGAAACAAATTGCTGAAAACCTTGGGATTTCGATCACAACCGTTTCAAAGGCACTTAAGAATTATCCCGACGTTAGTAAGAAGACCAAAGCGTTGGTAAAGCAGGAAGCAAAGAAGCTGCAATACAAGCCCAATGTATTTGCCGTAAACCTGCGGACCAAGCGATCCAAAACTGTAGGTCTCATCATCCCGGAAGTGGTGCATCACTTTTTCTCCAGCGTTGTAAACGGTATCATTGAACAAGCCGAAAAGAAAGGATACCTCGTCATTATACTTCAGTCCAACGAATCCTTCAAACTGGAAAAGAAACAGATCGATCTGCTTATCAGCAAGCGTGTTGATGGTATCATGATCTCCCTCGCCAGTTCAACCACCGATATCGGGCACTTGCAACAGGTGAAGGATCTCGGGATACCGTTGGTCATGTTCGACAAGATCTCCAAACTCATCAATTGCTCAAAAATTATCATTAACGACCGGGAAGCTGCCTATACCGCGACCAAGCATTTGATCGATTCAGGCTGCAAGAAGATCGCCCACTTCAGGGGGGCATTACTGCCTCAAAATTCGATCGATCGGTTCCTGGGCTATAAGAAGGCCCTTGAAGATCATGGGATCGCCTTCGATTCGTCGCTGGTTTATCGCTGCGATCGGGTGGACTATGAGAACGGGATCGACGCTGCCCAACAATTGCTGGAGGATCACGAAGATGTGGATGGCATATTCGCTATTACCGACCTGGTGGCCATTGGTGCCATTTCTGTTTTCAACCAACGTGGGATCAAAGTGCCGGACGATATTTCGATCATGGGCTTTAGTAATTGGTTCATCTCTTCCGCCATCACCCCTTCATTAAGTACTATCGACCAGCCAGGATACGAAATGGGTAAGCAAACCTTCAAGACCTTGCACAAGGAAATGAAGGCCAAGCGAAACGACGAGTCGTTCGATCCGGTCACCCGTGTATTACATACCGCACTGATCAAGCGCAACTCGACCAAGTAGGCGAGTCGCCAGTGAGAAGGCTGCAATAGGTGGATCCCATTTTCTTTTTTCTGAAGCTTCATATATTTCTTCTATATTTAGGGATATTTTTCGAAAAATGAAGCTGTATCTCACCCTTCTGCTGCCCTTTTTTTTCCTGTCTTGTAAAGACAGCAACCCACCAAAGGCGGTCGAATCTAACAACGGTGATTCCCAGTATTATTCCGAAGCATACCGACCACAATTTCACTTTTCTCCGTCGGAGAAATGGATGAATGATCCCAATGGTTTGGTATATCACAAGGGAACGTATCACCTTTTTTATCAATACTATCCGGAGGACATTGTTTGGGGACCCATGCATTGGGGCCATGCGGTAAGTGAGGACCTGATTCGCTGGACACACAAACCCATCGCTTTGTATCCCGATGAATTGGGATACATTTTTTCCGGTAGTGCCGTGGTGGATCACCATAATAGCTCTGGATTTGGAACCGAAGAGAACCCTCCTTTGGTTGCAATTTTTACCTATCACCTGATGGAAGGTGAGCAAGCAGGGCGCAACGACTTTCAAACTCAGGGCATTGCATATAGCCTTGACAATGGAGACAGCTGGACCAAATACGAAGGCAATCCGGTGATCGGCAATTCCAACATTCGCGATTTTCGGGACCCGAAAGTATTCTGGCACGAACAGAGTGAACGCTGGATACTTACCCTGGTGGCTGGCGATTATGCCAAATTTTACGCCTCGCAAAACTTAAAGGATTGGGACCTCGTAAGTGAATTTGGGAGGGAACAAGGTGCTCATGGAGGTGTTTGGGAATGCCCGGACCTCTTTAAGCTTCCGGTAGCGGGTTCTTCCGAAGAAAAATGGGTGCTGCTCATCAGTATCAATCCCGGTGCACCCAACGGAGGATCAGGAACGCAATATTTTGTGGGCGACTTTGACGGAACCACTTTCACCACCGATCAATCGGGAGAAAAATGGCTGGATCATGGACGAGATAATTATGCAGGGGTTACCTACAACAATACGCCAGACGGCAAGCGCGTGTTCATTGGATGGATGAGCAATTGGGATTATGCGAGAAGTACCCCTACCGAGGTGTGGCGAAGTGCAATGACGCTGCCTCGAGAATTGCAATTACACAAGGAGGGAGACCAATATTTTTTGACCAATTATCCCATCGATGCGCTATCAAGTATTTCTTCGGAAGTGGGTACGCATGACATCACTTCTACCAACACCAATTTCATTCTCTATCGTGACGATTTGCACAATTCCGACATTACCTTTGAGGCCAAGCTCTCCGAAAAGTTGGATATACATCTTGGAAACGATAACGACGAATGGGTACAACTTGCGTGGGATCCCGAAAGCAAGGTGATGCAATTCGACCGGACCCGGTCGGGACAAACCGATTTTAAAGACAACTTTGCTTCACCCGTTCAAAAGCAATCGTACGATCCACAGCAGCGGGACGTGGAAGTACGACTGCTCATAGATCAATCGTCCATCGAGGTATTCATCGATAAGGGCCGCTATGTTTTTACCAACCAAGTGTTCCCGGAGCAACCTTACAACTTTATGGATGTGGAAACAGCCCCTAATGTGATCATTAAAAGATTCAAACATCATACACTAACTTCAATTTGGAAAGGCAATGAATAAAATGTTTAACTGGTCGATCACGGTCGCCCTGGCGGGATTCTTATTCGGCTTCGATACGGTCGTGATCAGCGGGGCCAATACACCGCTGCAGGAATTGTGGAATCTATCCCCCATCATGCACGGTACCATTATAATGAGTATGGCCCTTTGGGGCACGGTATTGGGTTCGTTGGCCGGGGGGATACCCACTCAAAAAATGGGACGAAAGAAAACCTTATTCTGGATTGGAGTACTGTTTTTTGTATCGGCCCTCGGAAGTGCTTTGGTTTCGGACCCTTATTTGTTCTCGTTTTTCCGGTTTATTGGCGGAGTAGGTGTGGGTGTTTCTTCGGTGGCCGCACCTATTTATATATCCGAGATCACTTCTTCAGAAAAAAGAGGAAGACTTGGAGCACTATATCAGTTTTGTCTCGTTTTTGGGATCATGATCGCATTTATTTCCAACTGGGCCCTTGATGGCGTTGGAGGTGCCAACGACTGGAGGTGGATGCTGGGTGTGGAAGCCATACCGGCACTTGCCTATACGATGATGGTGATGAAGGTGCCCAATAGTCCGCGTTGGTTGGTATTGAGAAAAGGAGAGGATGAACAAGCCCTATCCATATTACAGATCATCTATCAAAACCTGGATCAGGCCAAGCGCCATCTATCCGAGATCAAACTGGATGCCCAATTGCCCAAGAGCAGCGACAACCTATTTCAGAAAAAATACAAGAGAGTACTGTGGTTAGGTTTTCTGATCGCGTTTTTCAACCAGCTTTCGGGAATCAATTTTGTGCTCTACTATGCTCCCCAGATCCTGGAACAGGCCGGGCTAGGGGGTACCGATTCGCTCTTCAATTCCATCGCTATTGGGATCGTCAATTTGCTCTTTACATTGCTGGGGGTTCGTCTCATTGATCGATTGGGAAGGCGTCAGCTCATCATCATCGGGTCGGTTGGATATATCATTAGCCTGATCATGGTTGGGGTGTGCTTCCAGTTCGATCTCAGCCCTTCGTTGTTGATTACCTTTATCTGTCTGTTCGTTGCATCTCATGCCATTGGTCAGGGCGCCGTGATCTGGGTGTTCATCTCGGAGATCTTCCCCAACCGTGTGCGCTCGTATGGGCAAAGTTGGGGAACCGGAACACATTGGGTTTTTGCCGCCATCATTACAATGGTTACCCCCATGTTCATAAGCGACCAGATCGTGGACGGGCAAAAGCAAGGAATATTCGCAGACCAAATGGAGGTGATTTACTATTTCTTTGCGGCTATGATGTTGTTGCAGTTGCTTTGGGCCATCTTTAAAATGCCGGAAACAAAAGGAATTTCCCTGGAAGACCTTGAGAAGAAACTAACTCATGAACACGACGGATAAGCAGGTTATTTGTTTTGGAGAGATTCTATGGGACGTCTTTCCCGATAAGAAGGTGATCGGCGGTGCACCACTTAATGTAGCTGCTAGGCTACGTTCGTTTGGTGTGGAAGCGGGCATTATTAGTCGTGTTGGTAACGACCCTAACGGGGAAGCAGCTCTGCAACACCTGTCCGCCATGGGACTTCCATTGGACTGGATCGATAAACACGCACAGCTTCCTACTGGCACCGTGAGTGTTACTCTTGATGAGCACGGGAGTGCCAGTTACGAGATCAACAAACCGGTTGCCTGGGATGCAATTGCCGTAACATCGGAGCTGGTTGCGATGGTTCGGGATACACCTTTTTTTCTCTTCGGAAGTTTGGCGGTACGCGGGGCTATGAACCGTCAAACCTTGCAGGAACTGCTGAACGTAACTCCCTTCGCCATTTTCGATGTGAATTTAAGACCACCTCATTTTGATGTCTCTATGGTGTACGAATTGATGCAGTATGCCCAATGCATCAAACTTAATGACGAAGAGTTAGAAGAAATCTGCCTTCGGTTGGGGTGTGAAGCCAGCGGGATGAGGTCCCAAATAAATTGGTTGGCTGCAGTAACCGGTACCTCCACGATTTGCGTAACACGAGGTGCCGATGGCGCACTATTGCTTGTGGACGGTGTTTTTTATGAGCATGCCGGATTTACCGTAAAGGTGCGTGATACTGTGGGTGCAGGCGATTCGTTTTTGGCTACTCTTATCAACGAATTATTGTTGAAAAAGACCTCCCCGGACCTGGCTTTAAGTCGGGCATGTGCCGTAGGATCGCTCGTGGCCTCCATGGATGGAGCCAATTGTCCCGTGGGTTGGGATGAGGTCGAGCATATCATGACCCAATAACAACAACCGGGGCCAGAGACATTTCATACCTTTACGCAGATGCTAAGTCCAATACAGAAACGAAATTGGAAGCAGGTGATCGTCTTCGCTTGCATATGGTCGGTATCGGCTTTGCTGTACACCAACATTGAAGCTGGAATCTTGGGAGACTTCGACTACTATCCCTCCACCGGCAATGCGTACGATTTTTGGTCCTCCTTGTTGCTTACCACGCCCTTCAGTTTTGTGATCGGGCTGCTGCAGGGATGGATCGAAGTGGCCTTCCTCGCCAAGCGATTTCAAAACAATTCGTTGTGGGTGAAGATCCTGGCCAAGACGCTGTTCTACCTGGGCTTTATCCTCTTTTTTCTCGTTTTTCTCACCGGGGTTTCCAATTCCATTATTCTCGAACGCCCACTTTTTGATCCACTGGTATTGCAGAGCCTGGTAAATTTCATAGGTGCTTTTTCGTTTTGGAGCGTCATTATCTATATATCGGCCATCATCCTTTTCGCCATTACGTTTTTCGAGATGGTCAATTATTTTGGAATGTCCTTGTTATTCGACCTGTTGCGAGGAAGGTTCCATCATCCCAATACCGAAGTTAGGATCTTTATGTTCCTTGATATGAAATCTTCCACCAGCATTGCCGAGAAGATCGGCCACACCCAATATTTTCATCTCATCAAGAACTACTATGCCGATATGACCGAGCCCATCTTGGAAACCGAGGGAGAGATCTACCAGTATGTGGGCGACGAGATCGTAGTAAGTTGGTTGGAGAAAAAGGGGTTGTTTCATAATAATTGTGTGCATTGTTTCCGAAAGATCTCAGAAAGCATTGAAGCCAACCGACAGAAATACCTCGATCAATTTGGGTTTGTGCCACAATTCAAAGCAGGTTTTCATATGGGAGAAGTTACCTCAGGTGCCATAGGCATTCTGAAGAAGGAGATCATTTATACCGGAGATATTCTGAACACTACTGCGCGCATTCAAGCCGAATGCAACAAGTACGAAACACAACTTTTGCTGTCTGATGAGCTCTACGAAAAACTGGCCAAAGAAGATGGTTTTAAAGGTGTGCTAATCGGTGCGCTTCAACTTCGAGGAAAATCGGAACCCACGAATCTGTACAGTCTTTCTTTTTGCTCGTAGTGTTTTCTTCGGAATTCTTCTGGGCCGTCCATGCCGGTGTTGTACAAACCGTGAAACATCGGGGTGCTTAAAAAACATCAAAAATGTTTGGCTCGAAGCGGCGTTCCTTTCTCAGTTTTTACGAAATTTGACCTCGCATGGAATTTACCCCCACTTTAGGATATTTATGTGCGCTTCTCATTGGCGTGATCCTGGGCCTCATAGGTGGTGGCGGCTCCATTCTCACCGTGCCCGTCTTTGTCTATTTGCTTTCCATTAATCCGGTGACCGCTACGGCCTATTCACTTTTCGTGGTAGGAGTATCGGCATTGGTAGGGGCATTCAGGAACCTTCAAAAGGGATGGGTAGACGTAAGAACCGCGATCGTCTTTGCAATTCCTGCATTCATCGCGGTATATATTGCCCGCAAGTTTGCGTTGCCCGCCATCCCGGATGAGTTGTTTTCGGTGGGCGATTTTCTGGTGACCAAAAGCGTGGGGATCATGGTGTTTTTTGCCTTTATCATGCTCATCGCATCGGTCTCCATGATACGCGAACGCAAAGGAAAGGCCGATACGTCCGATAGCCCTCGCTTTAATTATCCTATGATCGTTCTGGAAGGCTTGTTGATAGGCTTTATTACCGGACTGGTAGGCGCCGGAGGAGGCTTCCTCATCATTCCTGCCCTGGTGCTGCTGGCCAAACTACCCATGAAGAAGGCCGTTGCCACCTCACTTCTTATCATTGCCATCAAATCGCTTATTGGTTTTCTGGGCGATGTGCAAACCATGTCCATCGATTGGAAGTTCCTCCTCAGCTTCACGCTTTTATCGGTTATTGGGATATTCATAGGCGTATGGCTCCAAAAGTTCATCGACGGTAACCGACTCAAAAAAGCGTTTGGCTGGTTGGTCCTGGTGATGGGCGTCTATATTATCGTTATGGAGATCACTTGATCTGCGCCTGTAGTATTCAGCAAAACAAAATAATCGCTCTATTGAAAGACATCACCTCGTGTATTTAGGTGATAATTGTCATTTTTTTAGCTGCTGGGACGGCGTAGTTTTGAAACAGAAACAAAATACTCCAAACATGACAATTTCTATTCAATATGTAAAAATGCCGGACAGCGAGAGCATGAGTGCCTACACCACCTCGAAGTTAGAAAAACTGGCCAAAAAATATGAATGGCTTATCAATGCCGTAGTGTATTTTAAAGTGGACAAGGATCCGGCCGGGATCGATAAGGTATGTGAGATCGAATTGAGTGCACCCGGACCTAGAATATATGCATCTTCAAAAGAGAAGAATTATGAAATGGCGGTTAAGAATACCATTTCCGATCTTGAAAAACAGCTCAAAAAACGTAAAGCGATCTTTAATCATCACTAATCTTTAGACTCCTAAAATTACAACTATGAAGAAAATTATTGTACCCGTCGATTTTTCGGATCATTCCGAATACGCCCTGGAAGTGGCTGCTCAGCTAGCCAATAAACACGAGGCAGAGATTGTTGTCGTGCACATGATGGGCTTGTCACAGGCAGTCATCAACAAGGAAGATTCCCAGGAAGTTTTCGAAGCCATGTACCATATCAAATTGGCCAAGAAACAGTTCGAAGAGTTCCTAGACAAGGACTACCTGGAAGGAATCAAGGTGCACAGCACCGTTCAAAACTATAAGATATTCGAAGAGGTGGATAATGTAGCCAAGGAGTTTGGTGGAGACCTGATCGTTATGGGGTCGCACGGGACCACTGGATTGAGGGAGGTATTTGTTGGCTCAAACACCGAAAAAGTAGTGCGCACGGCCAGCGTTCCGGTACTGGTTGTCAAGCAACGATTGCCCGAATTTGAGGTGGAGCGCATGGTTTTTGCCTGCGATTTCTCGAAAGAATTCATTCCGGCTTTCAACGAGGCCAGGGCTATTGCAAATTTACTCGGTAGTCAGTTAAAGCTGGTCTACGTCAATACCCCGGATCGTTTCCTGAAATCGAGCGAAATGGAAGCCAAGGCACTCGAATTCCTGGCTAGTGCCGGAGATAATGCATTGGATATGCTCAATGAGATCATGTACTATAGCGATACTACGGTCGAGGACGGGATCTTCGGTTACAGCGCTTCGTATGACGCAGACGTGATCGCAGTCCCCACCCACGGTCGCCGGGGATTGGCGCATTTCTTCAATGGAAGCATCGGAGAGGAAATGGTAAATCATTCCAAAATACCGGTGATCACCTTTAAGATCTAGCGAATCTCAAATGATGACAATTAAAATGGACGGCTTCCTAAAAGCCGTCCATTTTTATGTATGTTGTTCGAGTGAAGTTACAAGTGTTTTTCTTCGGAATCCAGTACTAATTTCACGCCGTTCGAAGTTCCTATACGCGATGCGCCGGCGGCTATGAAAGCACGAGCTTGTTCTTTAGTCTTGATTCCGCCGGAGGCCTTGATCTCCTGGCCTTCACTAATCACAGCTCGTAGGATCTCGATATCCTGAAGTTGCGCGCCACCTTCTCCAAATCCGGTGGAGGTTTTTACAAAATCGGCCCCGGCTTTCTTGGCGATCTCACAGGCCAGTTTCTTTTCGTTGTTACTCAGGTAGCAGGTCTCAATAATTACCTTGAGGATCCTTCTCCCTATGGCCTTTTTGACCGCCGTGGCTTCCTCCAGTACCGATTTGCTGAGCCCGGCCTTCAAAAAACCAATGTTGATCACCATGTCGATCTCGTCGGCTCCATGGGTAACAGCTGTTTGCGCCTCATAAACTTTAGCTTCCATGGAATTTGCTCCCAACGGAAATCCAATCGTCGCGGCCACCTTAACATCTGCGTCCTTGAGTTCGTTGGCCGCCAGGAAAGCGTAGCTGCTGTTCACACAAACTGCATAGAAGTTGTAGGCAACCGCTTCCCGACAAAGTGCCACAATATCTTCGGGCGTGGCCGTGGGTTTAAGTAAGGTGTGGTCGATATATTTATTGAGTTCTTTCATGACGTTTTTGCTGCTATGATCGAAATGAGATCCGATTTTTGGATTACTCCACTTTGTCTCCAAACCAACCTGCCGTTATTAAAAAGCAACAGCGTAGGCACACCCAGTACCCGATAGTTGCCGGCCAGGGTCTGGTTTTTGTCAACATCTACCTTCACAATTTTGATCTCCTCGCCCAAATCTTCCTTTACGGCATCCAGGATAGGAGCCAGTGCCTTACACGGCCCGCACCACGTAGCAAAGAAGTCTACCAACACCGGGACGTTCGAATCGATGATCGATTTAAAGTTACTGCGCATGAATTACCTCGTATGAATCTATTCTCAAATGTACAGGTAACCGTAGAATAAAACAACAGCCGAATCACTTCCGGCTGTTGTTCGCAACTTAGCTGGTAGGATTCAAAAGAAGTGCTGCAGCTATGCCTTGTCTTGCATGAGCAAGTGCAATTGCGTGAGCATGATGAGCTCGGCCTTATTGGTACCTGCAAAAGCATTGGCTATGGCATTGACTGTTCTCCAGATGAGGTCTTTCCTTTTTTGAGTGAAAAGTGATGGATGCTCCTTGTAAAATTCTTTGAAGTCGTCGAAGCATTGCTCGGCATCCATGTCCTCGTATTCGAACCATTCAAACACTATTTCCATCTGGAATACAGCGTCGGTATCAAACTCGTCTTTGTATTCGTCTATCGAGGTCCATTCTGTGAGCACCAGGTTTTTCAAGGCCTCGTACTCCTTCACACGTACTACGTTGTCCACCGCTGCCATTGCGTAGAACAGTTCTCCTATTTTCTGGTAAAATACCACCTGATTGTGCTGCTTTATTTCCATGGTTGTTTGTTTTTTATGCTGAAGTAAATGTAGCGGCTTTCCCTACCTTGTTCAATGACATTTATCAGGTTCCTACCCAAGGTTAATTTGCGTATTTTTGACTAATGATTCTATTCAAGGAACAAGGCGCCAAAGTATTTGAGACCATTTTTCAATCGGTGGTCGAAGGCATCGTGGTCGTTAACAAACAACAAGTGATCGTTGTGGTGAACACCTCGACCAATCAAATTTTTGGATATGAGGGGGATGAACTCATTGGCCAACCCCTGGACGTGTTGATTCCTAAGGACTATCACAAGGCCCATTCCGGACACTTCAAAGGTTTTATGACCTCTTCAGACAAGCGGCAAATGGGCAAGGGGAGAGACCTGTTTGGGATCCGAAAAGACGGCTCCGTGTTCCCGGTCGAAGCTGGGTTAAGTCCGTTCTCGATCGACGACGAAGATTATGTAATGGCGTTGGTGATCGATATCACCCACCGTAAGAATGCCGAGCAGGAGCTGAGGCATTGGGCGACCATTTTCGACGAATCGTTGAACGAGATCTATACCTTCGATGCCCATTCCCTTCGTTTTTTGAATGTAAATCGCGGCGGGTTGCAGAATATCGGATTTAGCCTGGATGAACTTCGGAATTTAACCCCCTTCGACATCAAACCGGATTTCACCGAATCCGGATTCCGTGATCTGATCGCACCCTTGCTGAACGGTTCGAGGGAGAAAATACAGTTCGAGTCCGTCCATCAGCGAAAGGACGGAAGTTCTTATCCGGTGGAGGTGCATTTGCAGTTGTCGGCCCTAGGGAACAAGAAGGTATTCGTTGCCATCGTCCTGGACATTTCAGAACAAAAAAACTATACGGCCAACCTGGAGAAGACCGTACAGCAACGCACAAGACAATTGAGCGAGGCACTTGCCAAGGAAAAGGAACTCAACGAATTGAAAACCAAATTTCTGTCCCTGGTATCACATGAGTTCAAGACACCGCTTAGCGGGATACTCACCTCGGCCACACTAGCCGGAAAGTACACCGAGGCCGAGCAGCAGCCCAAGCGTGAAAAACATCTGAATACGATTCAGAATAAAGTAAAATACCTCAATAACATTATCAATGACTTCCTCTCGATCGAACGCCTGGAAAGTGGGAAAGTGAGCTACAAGTACAGCACCTTTCCGCTGAGCAAGGTGGTGAACGAAGTGATCTACGATGCCAATATGCTGCTCAAGAACGAACAGGTGATCAACTATCCAAGGAATATCGATGATATATTGATCGAATCCGACGAAAAGATCCTCGAACTGGTGCTTACCAATATCGTGAACAATGCCATTAAATATTCGCCGGAGAAGACCACCATCGATGTGAGTGCCGTGACCGAAGGTAAAGACCTGGTGATCCGGGTTGACGACCAGGGAATGGGAATTCCGGAAAAGGAACAGAAGTTCATTTTCGACCGGTATTTCAGGGCGGAGAATGCGCTCAACGATCAGGGCACAGGAATAGGACTCAATATTGTAAAGAGCCATTTGGAAAACCTTGGAGGGTCTATTACCTTTAGCAGTGAGGAGGGAAAAGGAAGCTCTTTCTTTATTCGAATACCAATGATAGCCAGCTAAGCCACTATGAAAAAAGTTTTATTGGTCGAAGATGATTCGGCCCTGCGTGAAAATACCGCCGAATTGCTTGAACTCTCAAACTACGAGGTGATCACTGCCCCCAATGGGAGGGTGGGCATAGACCGTGCCAGGAACGAGGATCCGGATATCATTGTGTGCGATATCATGATGCCGGAAGTAGACGGCTATGAGGTGTTGGAAACCCTGTCGCACGATCCCAAAACTGCGCAGATCCCCTTCGTTTTCCTGTCGGCGAAAACGGAACACAAGGAAGTTCGAAAAGGCATGGACCTGGGCGCCGACGACTATCTCACCAAACCTTTTGAAGAAGACGAACTGTTGAGCGCTTTGGAGAGCAGGCTCGCGAAATCCCAATTGCTCCGAAACGAGCCGGGCGACACCGCTGCAGCTGCGGATGAAAGCGGTATCCGGAATCTCCACGAGCTGAAGAATTTTTTCGACGATAATGGGGAGATCACTCATTATGCGAAAGGTGAAACCATTTATGCCGAAGGCAATCATTCCAACTATATTTTTTTGATACTGAAGGGCATCGTGAAGAGTCATAAAATGGACGAAAGTGGCAAGGAACTGATCACCAAATTATACCGGCCCGATGATTTTCTGGGGTTCACCTCATTGATGGACAATATCCCCTACCAGGAGTCGGCTACGGCTATGGAAGAGGTGGAACTCACAGGCATTGCAAAGAACGAATTGCGACAAGTATTGGGTGAAAGCCAAAACGTTTCCATTGAACTACTCAATTTATTGACAGACAACCTCATCGATGCCAAGGAGCAATTGCTTCAAATGGCGTACAGTTCGGTGCGTCGAAAAACGGCCCAAACCATCCTGCAATTCGCGGCCATTCTTAACAAACAGCGTGACGAGAATATCAAAATCTCACGCTACGATCTAGCCAGTGTGGCAGGAATTGCCACGGAAAGCCTTATTCGCACCTTGTCGGGATTCAAAAAGAACGGCCTCATTGAGATCGAAGGTAGAAATATTCGAATTCTGGATCTCGAAGGTCTCCGAGCTGTCGATTAGCTGATTTTTGTCATTCTTTAGCCCAGCCTGCCCTCGTACATTTGAGGCTAGAATACCTTAGAATGACTCGAGTTTTAGTCCCAACCGATTTTTCAGAGAACGCCTGGAATGCCATTCAATATGGTGTGCGTTTGTACCAGAATACACCCTGCGTGTTTTATCTGTTGCATGTTCATATTTCAAAAAGGCAGGAAAACAGTGGGGACACCTTCGCCAATGGAATGCTCTTCGAACTACCACAACGAGTGAGTAGGAAAAAGAAACTGGAAGAGCTCAAGGAATCGCTGGAGGGATGTTTTGAAAACCCCAACCACCGTTTTGAATCCCTGCAGGTAAATGGCCTTTTTGTAGATGGGATAAGACGCGCCATCGCCGAACATCAGATCGATCTCATTGTGATGGGAACCAAAGGCGCTTCAGGACTCAAGGAAGCCACTATAGGAAGTCGCACCGGAGAGGTGATCACCCG
>JBCCHR010000031.1:0-13750 GCA_039028655.1 Bacteroidota bacterium | reverse complement strand
TTTAAGAGGCCAAAGTAGCCGAATGGTTGCGTGAGGTTGCGATAAAAATGTAGTGTAGGTAGGCCGCCTATTAGAAGTGATAGGTTAAACCACTGTAATCCAGTGTGGTATCGATAAGCTCCAGCTGCAACAATTTTTTCTGAACTTTTTCCACTTCTTCCATCGAAAGGTTTTCCTGGGACCATTCGGTAATGGAAAGCCACTCTTGAACGTCCTGCAATTGCTGGTCGTATCGACGGGAGATGATCTCATCGATCTCGCTGATCTCCTTGAATCCCATGGTGGTTTGGTTGATAATTCGAAGCATCTGCTGCACACCCTCAGGATCCTTTTCCAAAAGTTCATTGCGCACGGCGATCACAAAACAGGGCCAAGGGGTTGGGCATTCGCCTACACGTCGGAACGTGCCATCGTCCACGTGGGGCTTGGTAGTAAATTTTTCCCACATGAAATAATCGGCATCACCACGAGGTAATCCTTCCAATGCGCCTTCAAGGTTCCTGATCACTTCAAAGTCCAGGTCCTCATTGGGATCCCAATTACAAGCTTCAGCATTCACATAGGCCATGAGGTGCGATCCGGAACCATATCGACTAATGGCGGCTCGTGTACCTTTTAGATCGCCTACTTTTTCAAAGCGGGAATTGGCCGCAACGTGTATGCCCCAAACTAATGGAGATTTTACGAATACCTGAACGATCTTACTAGGATTGCCATCGATGATATCCCTGATAACTCCCTCTGTGAGGATCACAGCCATATCGATCTCCTCATTCCGCAAGGCACGACACATCTGCCCGGTACCTCCGTAGAAATCCTTCCATCTCAGATTGATCCCCACTTCGTGGTACTCCTTGTTGCGCATGGTAAGATACCAGGGCAGGTTAAAATGTTCTGGCACACCGCCAATTTTATAATGCTTCATAGTACCAGAACGTCAAGAACAGTTTTTATTAATGAGTCGACCGTTTTCCCGGGTTTATCGCTAAAAGATCCTTTGGCTCGGTTGGCCAAAACCGCGCTAATGGAAAGCGCGCTATGGCCCAGCAATCGGGCCATACCATAGATGGCAGAAGTCTCCATTTCTAAAGTGTCAATGGAATGTTGGTAGTATCGGAACTGTCGCATTTTGTCGTTCCATTGGTCATCTCGTAAGCCCAGTCTTAGTTTTCGGCCTTGAGGTCCATAAAATCCAACATTAGTTGCAGTGGTTCCTCTTTGGAAGGCCGGAAGGTCAAATCGTTTCAGCAGCGCCGCATCGGCCTCAACCACATAGGGTGTCGACTGGTTGGGATTCCACCCAAAATGGGTCATCAATGCTTGGGAAAAGGCTTCATCTAAAAAATCAGCGGCCTCATAAAAGTGTAGCAAATTGTCGAAACCAACGGCCCTTTCAGTAACAAAAAAGGAATCAACAGCAACGGTAGGTTGTAATGCGCCACAAGTACCAATACGTACAAAGGTTAAGGGAGTGTGCTTCTTATGGATTCGACGTGTTTCAAAATCGATATTCACCAGGGCATCCATCTCATTCAACACAATATCTATGTTATCGGTACCAATTCCGGTGGAAGTTACCGTTATTCGCTTTCCCCGGTACCTACCGGTATGGGTCTTGAACTCCCGATGTTGCTTATCTACTTCGATGCGTTCGAAATATTTGGACACCTCACTTACCCGGTCCTGATCGCCTACAGTGATCACAACAGGAGCCACGTCTTCGGGTAACAATCCTAAGTGATAGACACTTCCGTCCGGATTAATGATTAATTCTGAATGCGCGATTGGCGGGGTCATGTTCGAGGGATCAACGTATTTGCTTCGGCGTCATAGCACCATTGGTATTTCTTCGACCCACCAAACATAACGGAATTTTCCATAATATCGATCACGTTTAACTTTTCCTGAAGTACTTTCTCTCCCTTTTTATTTAGATGAAGTACACCCTGCCTTTTCCCGAAGAATGGGCGAAGTGAGGTGATCATTTTCGATATTTGGGTGTCACCATATCCATAAAATCCTTGCCTATCCAATACATACCCACACAGTTGATGTTCACTCTTTACCGTGTGCGATTGAATGAGCTTGAGAATATGCGATTCCAGAAGATTGAGACCGGTTCGGCTATCAGGAAACCGCTCAATATGGGATTTGAGACAGTTCGACAAGTAATCGAAGGAACTTGTTTGTACAATTCGTGGAATGAGCGCGTTATGATCTTGCTCACAATACAAGGCCCAAAGCTCTTGCGCCAATTCCAGGTCGGTTGCAGTTAACAATTTCTTTTGAGAATAATGATGTTCCAATTGTTCGGGTGATAATTCGGAAAGGCCGAACAGTCGGTTTTCTCCCTTTATCCTACCGCTACATACATGATAAATGTCGCCTTCAAATCCGTGCTGGTAGATCCAAGCCAGTGCACCGAGCAGATTGAGATGGCAAAACAAATCATACTCAAACCAAAGGTGGACGGTGTCGAAACTTCGAATGGCCCCCAGTTCATGCATGGGCGTCACGAAAGCATTGTGGTAAGAGTCATGAGAAATTTGGTATTGTTCGCCCAGATACTCGCTTCGCTTCCTGAAAAACTGTTCTCCACCAACTTCTACGCTAGTAGGACCGGCACACAGCATTTCCCGCCATACCAATATCGTTCCTTTGAGTTGTAGCGACCCGATGCCTTCGGCGAGACTGTCGCCATTGAGTATGTGAAGGGTCTTAGCCACCTACGCGCTTCGTCTTAAATCCTTTTTCCTGAAGAAATTTCATGATCCGGTCCCGGTAATCGCCCTGGATAATGATCTGTTCGTTCTTAAAACTTCCGCCAACGCTTAAGAGTTGCTTGATCTCTTTGGACAACTGCTTAAAATCGCTGGAAGCACCGGTGTACCCTTCGATAATGGTAATAGGCTTTCCCTTGCGCTTTTCGTATTTACAGATCAGCGGTTCGTCCTGAAGCCACAGCTTGGATTCGGGTTCCTTTACGGGTTCTTCCGCTGGGACATGATCAGGGAATAGGTTTTTGAGTTGCTCTTGTAAATCCATATCAGTTATTGGATATTTCGGACTATTGGTAAAAACGAATAATGGCTTACTTTTTTAAAAGACCGATCTCCACCAACCGCTGATGCAAGAACTCACCGGCCGTGATATCGTCATAACTTTTGGGATGGTTCTCATCGACACATTCCTGAAGGCAGTTCAAACTCATGTCGCTACGCGGATGCATGAAGAATGGTATCGAATACCTTGGCTTGTCCCATTGTTCCCTGGGAGGGTTGACCACCCTGTGAATGGTTGAACGGAGTTTATTATTGGTATGACGTTCCAACATATCACCCACATTGATCACCAATTCGTCTTCTTCAGGTATGGCGTCCATCCAAACACCATCTTTTCGCAGAACTTGGAGCCCTCCGGAGGAAGCTCCCATTAGCAAGGTAATGAGGTTGATATCTCCGTGCGCTCCGGCTCTTACGGCCCCTTTGGGTTCTTCGGTGATTGGTGGATAGTGTATAGGTCGCAGGATGCTGTTTCCGTTGGAAGCCCAATGATCGAAATAATGCTCGTCCAATCCAATATATAATGCCAGCGCCCTAAGTACATAGATCCCGGTCTTTTCGAGCATGCGGTACGCAGTCATTCCTGTGTCGTTGAACTGAGGTAACTCGGTTACCGTCACGTTATCGGGATACACATCAGGGAGGTTGGCATCTTCTTCCGGAATCTGTCCGAAATGCCAGAACTCCTTGAGATCGCCTTCTTTTTTCCCTTTGGCGTGCTCTTTTCCGAAGGAAACATAACCCCGCTGACCACCCAGACCCTCGATCTCATAGGAACGCTTGGTTTCCAGGGGCAAGGCGAAGAACGCCTTTACTTCGCGGTAGAGGTCTTCCACCAGGTTTTCGTCCAGAAAATGATTCTTCAAAGAAACAAATCCAATCTCTTCGTAGGCCGTTCCAATCTCTCTAACAAATTTGGCTTTTCTTTCCGGGTCGTTGGATAGGAAATCGGCCAAATCTACACTGGGTATATTATTCATAACGTCTGTATTAAGCTTACACAAATATACCAAATATAACCGTGCGCTGGGCAGGTGATCTGTCGTTTCATTTAATAAACCCGTCATAAAAATGGGCACAGGTCGTGGTTTGAACTTACCCGCAAAAAAAGTGTAAAAGCCTGCGCCCACATTTGGAATTTTTCTACATTTGAAGCTATCAAAAAAAGTACATGAGTTCGAACGATAAGCCCAGTTACCATTTCGACTACAACCGCGAAGGAATCGACGATTCCACACTGCTCGAGTTGTACCATCGAATGCTTAAGCCACGGATGATCGAGGAGAAAATGTTGATCTTGTTGCGGCAAGGAAAAATATCCAAATGGTTCAGCGGAATAGGGCAGGAGGCCATCTCGGTTGGGATTGCTTCGGTCATGCAAGCCGAAGAATACATCCTTCCCATGCATCGAAACCTGGGAATCTTCACAACCCGGGGCATTCCCCTGGCCCGATTGTTCTCCCAATGGCAAGGAAAGGCGAATGGTTTTACCAAGGGACGCGATCGAAGTTTTCACTTCGGGACTCAGGAATACAATATCGTGGGTATGATCTCCCATCTGGGGCCGCAGTTTGGCGTGGCCGATGGGATCGCCTTGGGAAACTTGCTCAAGGAGAACAAGCATGTAACCGCTGTATTTACCGGTGAAGGTGGCACCAGCGAAGGAGATATCCACGAGGCCTTGAATGTCGCCTCGGTGTGGCAATTGCCCGTCCTGTTTTGCATTGAGAACAATGGTTATGGGTTGTCGACTCCTACGAAGGAGCAATACAATTGCGAACATTTGGCCCACCGTGGCATCGGTTACGGTATGGAGGCTCATATCATAGAAGGAAATAATATCCTAGAAGTATACAGCAAGGTGGGTTCCCTGGTTCGTGATATGCGCGAAAATCCGCGACCTGTGTTGCTTGAGTTCCAAACATTCCGCATGCGAGGTCATGAAGAAGCAAGTGGTACCAAATATGTACCGGAGGCATTGATGGACGAATGGGCCGCAAAGGATCCCATTGAGAACTTTGTACAATTTCTGCGGAATCAAGAGGTGCTTACCGATGCCATTCAGCAACAAATGAAAGAAGAGATCAGCGAAGAGATATCCACTGCTCTGGACGTGGCCTTTGCCGAAGACGCCATCACTTCGACTGTAAGTGCCGAATTAAATGACGTATACAAACCTTTTGTA
The DNA here is from genome assembly GCA_039028655.1 of Bacteroidota bacterium. Classification (GTDB taxonomy): domain Bacteria; phylum Bacteroidota; class Bacteroidia; order Flavobacteriales; family Flavobacteriaceae; genus Aureisphaera. Next base: position 8,503 of record JBCCHR010000031.1, on the reverse strand, counting down.
TATGATGAGGTTACACCTAATTCAGAAACCGAAAACCTGCGCTTGGTAGATGCCATTTCTGAAGGTTTGAGACAGGCCATGGAACGGCACCCCAATTCCGTGATCATGGGACAGGACATTGCCGAGTACGGAGGTGTTTTTAAGATCACGGAGGGATTCGTGGAGCAGTTTGGGAGAGATCGCGTACGCAATACGCCTATTTGCGAAAGCGCCATCGTTTCGGCCGCTATGGGATTGTCGATCAACGGCATGAAAGCGATCATGGAAATGCAATTTGGAGATTTTGTGACCTCCGGTTTCAACCCCATCGTAAATTACCTGGCCAAGGCCCACTATCGTTGGAGTCAGGAAGCGGATGTAGTTATCCGCATGCCCTGCGGTGCTGGAGTGGGTGCAGGACCTTTTCACAGTCAGACCAACGAAGCCTGGTTTACCCATACACCGGGACTCAAGGTGGTGTACCCGGCCTTTCCATACGATGCCAAAGGATTATTAGCTACAGCCATCGAAGATCCCAACCCGGTATTGTTCTTTGAGCACAAGGCCTTGTACCGCAGCATACGACAGGACGTTCCAACCAACTACTACACGCTTCCTGTTGGAAAAGCCGCCCATTTACAAGAAGGAATTGACGTAAGCATCATTACCTACGGCGCCGGTGTACACTGGGCATTGGAGGTATTGAAATCGGATCCGGTTTCGGCCGATCTGATCGATCTTCGTACGTTGGCCCCACTGGATACCGATACCATTTTCGAATCGGTTCGAAAAACGGGCAAGGTACTTATCTTACAGGAGGATTCTATGTTTGGAGGGATTGCCAGCGACATTTCTGCTCTCATATCCGAACATTGCTTCGAATCCTTGGATGCGCCCATCCAGCGCGTGGCTAGTCTGGATACTCCAGTTCCTTTTGCCTCAAGTCTGGAAGATAACTACTTACCCAGGGAGCGATTCAAAACAGCACTGAAAGACTTGTTGGACTACTAGTGTAGTTAGTTATTCGAATAAGTGGATTGGCATACCTTTTGTACCAAATGCCGAAAACCATAAGATACTCGTCTTAAATTATGGCGTCGTTATCATTTTTGTAGTATCTTTAAATAACACTTGACTTAATTCAATATAATTCAACTAAAAGAATCTCACATGAAAAAACTAGCGTTACTATCGATGTTAACTGTATTCGCGTTGTCCTGTGGAACACCGAAAACCGTAGTCGAAACAAAGAAAATACTTAAAGGTTACTGGATGTTGGACAACATTTCCTACAGTGAATCCGGAACTTTTACCGTCCAGCTTCTCAATGATACATCAAGAGAATGTTTTGAAGGAAGTATGTGGCGATTCATCCCAAATAACAATACCGGGAAATACACGATTGACGATTCGAACTGTCCAACGGGGGAGCGCAATTTTATTTTTGCCATCCAGGAGATCGATCAGGCAACAGGTCTTTACGATTTTCTGCTAAAACCCACCGACGAGAAGAAACGATCGGCCGACAACAAAGGTTTCCGCCTGCGTTTGGCAAGAATGACCGGTTCGAACATGGTATGGGAACAAACTGTGAGCCTTGAAGGCAAACCGTTTACCATTAGCATGAACTTTACGAAAGCACAAGAATAATTACCACAAAAATTTACAAACACATGAGACAACTATTCAAACAAATAGGATTGGCAACATTATGCATGGTTTTCCTGGTAGGGATCACCAGTTGTGAAGCAACCAAGAACGCCAACAACAAACAAAAAGGTGCCGTGATCGGTGCTGCAGGGGGTGCGGTATTAGGTGCCATATTAGGTAACAATATCGGCAAAGGAGGAAATGGAGAGATCGGTGCTGTTGTAGGTGGCGTCGTTGGTGGCGCAGCTGGTGTACTCATTGGCGCCAAGATGGACAAAAATGCACAAAAGATCGAAGAAGAGGTTCCGGGTGCCAAAGTGGAACGTGTCGACGATGGCATCGTGATCACCTTTGACGGAGAGAACAGTGGGGTGTATTTCGACACCAACAAATACAATATCAACGAAGCGTCAAGGGCTACTTTAGACAAGCTTACGGCAGTATTGATCGAATTCCCTGATACCGATGTACTGGTGGTAGGACATACCGATAGTGCAGGAGCGGAAGAGTACAACATGACCCTTTCCAAGAATCGTGCGCAGTCGGTTACCAACTACTTTACCGGCGCCAAGGGGCTAAGCTCTGGTCGATTCACCACCAACTGGTTTGGAGAGACCAGTCCAATTGCCACAAACGATACGGCCGAAGGTCGGGCCCAAAACCGACGCGTGAATATCGTGATCGTTCCTAACGAGAAAATGAAGCAAGAAGCCGAAAAGCAAGCTGAAAAGAATTAATCGTTAAAATTTCAGAAAAATCCCGGACTGCAAGGTTCGGGATTTTTTTTTGTGGAAAATTCGTCGGTTCTTTAAGTAATGAATTCCTCCTCGACATATGATGTGATCATCATTGGTGGTGGCCTGGCCGGTCTGGTTGCTGCCACTCACCTTGGCAGGGCAGGAGTGAAGATCGTTTTGATCGAGAAATACGAATACCCTCACCATAAGGTTTGTGGCGAGTATGTTTCGAACGAGATCATGCCTTATTTGAGGGATCTAGAAATCGATCCCTTCTCCAAAGGGGCTGTCGAGATCTCCCGTTTCGAGATCAGTTCCAGGGCAGGAGAGTTGGTACAAGCCACGCTGCCTCTGGGTGGTTTTGGAATTTCCCGCTATCGATTGGACGCCTATTTGTACGAGAATCTCCCTCCCTCCGTAACCGTGGTCTTTGAGACGGCCGAATTTGCTACCAATCAAGGGGAGCGATTCATGGTGCGAACCCAAACAGGAAGTACCTTTTGCGGAGACGTGGTGTTGGGAGCCTTCGGAAAACGATCCCTCATGGATACAACGTTGAAGCGTGATTTTTCGAATCATCGCTCACCGTGGCTTGCCGTGAAGGCACATTACGACTATCCGTTTCCTTCAGATAAAGTGGCCTTGCACAATTTCGATGGAGGCTATTGCGGTTTGTCACGAGTAGAGGACGAGATCGTGAACGCCTGTTACCTTACCAACTATCGATCATTCAAAAAATACGGATCCATCGATAACTTTCAGCAGGAATTGATGTCCCAAAACAAATACCTCCGACATTTCTTTTCACATGCCAAGCCGCGATTCGAGCGACCACTCACCATCAGCCAGGTGTCCTTCAGCAAAAAAAAGAGCATCGTCGATGGCATTTTTATGATAGGCGATAGTGCTGGTCTTATTCACCCATTGTGTGGCAATGGCATGGCTATGGCCATTCATAGTGCGAAGATCTTTTCTGAATTATTTCTGAAACACAATCGGCAGCCGGACTTCGACCGCAAACAACTTGAGCTCACATACCGCCAGCAATGGGAAGAGGCTTTTAAAAGCCGTCTGCAAACCGGTCGGCGTATTCAGCAATTATTATTACACCCCACGGCATCGCAGGTTGGAATGAAGATCGCACGCCGATTTCCTTCCATTGTACCAAAGATCATTAAGAAAACCCATGGAGAGCTACTCGTATGATCAGCTATTCCTCAACATATCGCTCTAAGCAATCCGAACTTCTCGACGATTTCGAGCTTCAGGGGGCGGATATGATCGCCATGTTAAACGATCTAAGCCGAGTAAACCAGTGGCTGGGAGGCATGAACACCACGCTCAGTGCGCTCAACGATTTGCTCGGCCACACAGCTAAAGACACTCAACATGCCCTACTGGACATTGGATGTGGGGATGGTGAAATGCTACGAAACTGTGCTCAATGGGGTAAAAAACATGGTCGCAACCTACGACTTATTGGCGTAGATGTGAATCCGCACATCCTAAAAGAAGCACAAAAAACGGCCGATACTACCGATGGCATGCAGCTGTTGTCGATGAATATTTTCGACACCTCAGCAAAACTGCCTGAGTTCGATGTAGCGTTGTGCACCCTGTTCATTCATCATTATCCGGAAGATCAAATTGTTTTATTGCTCAACCGACTGTTGTCTCAGTCGAAAGTTGGGATCGTGGTCAACGACTTACACCGCAGTCGATGGGCCTTCCATTTATTTGGGATGTTCAGCAAATTGTTTTTACGATCTAAGATTGCCAAACACGATGGTCTTGTATCAATAGCAAGAGGTTTCAAACGAAAAGAACTGAAACACCTGTCCGAACAGATAGAAGGTGTACACCGTATTCGCTGGAGATGGGCATTTCGCTATCAGTGGATCATAAAAAAGTCTGTCCAAACTCCCAAATCCAAGTAGCCAGCATGAGCGTATCCGTAGTTACTGTTGCGAAACAATTACCGCCCTATACCCGAAAGACTTCGGAGATATTGCCCTATATCGATTCCTGGTTGGAGGGACAGGATTCGCGTTTTCGTCGCAAAGTGATCAAGATCTTTGAAGGAGCCGGTGTTGACCGCCGTTACTCCATTATGGACGCCCATGAGGTGTTCATGCAGCACAACCTAGAATTGCGCAACGAAATGTATGTGGAAGGGATGAAGGCGCTAGGACGATCCTGCGTTACCAAAGCTTTGGAAAAGGCAGGCTGGTTGCCAACCGACCTCGATTTTATCATCACCGTGAGTTGCACCGGCATAATGATCCCTTCTGTAGATGCCTACCTTATCAACGATTTACAAATGCGACAGGACATCGTCCGTCTTCCAGTGACTGAGATGGGCTGCGCGGCGGGGGTGTCGGGAATGATCTATGCACGAAATTTTCTGAAGGCAAATCCCGGGAAAAGGGCTGCCGTGGTTGCGCTGGAGTCGCCAACGGCCACCTTTCAACTCGAGGATTTTTCAATGGTCAACATCGTAAGTGCAGCCATTTTTGGCGATGGCGCGGCCTGTGTTTTACTTTCTTCGGAAGAACATGCGCCGGGACCTAAAATTTTGGACGAAGCCATGTACCATTTTTATGATGCTACCGACATGATGGGTTTTAAACTGGTGGATACCGGGCTTCAAATGATCCTGGACAAAGAAGTTCCGCAAAAAATAGCGGATCATTTTCCGCAGATCATTCATCCCTTTCTCGAAAAGAACGGCATCACCATCGACGATGTGAACCACCTGGTATTCCATCCCGGTGGAAAGAAAATTGTGCAAACGGTCGAAGATCTGTTCGGTGGTCTGGGAAAAAATATTGACGACACCAAAGAAGTGCTTACCTTGTATGGAAATATGAGCAGCGTTACTGTGCTGTACGTGCTGGAACGGTTTCTCGACAGAGGCATTCCGAAAGGAGAATTGGGATTGATGCTTAGTTTCGGACCCGGGTTTTCGGCACAGCGTGTCTTATTAGAATTTTAGATGAAAGAAGAATTTTCCAACAAATGGGGCATCATTTTAGGTGGCAGCAACGGACTGGGATTGGCTACGGCTCGCAAGTTGGCCAACCATGGAATGAACCTTTGCATCGTACACCGAGATCGCAAAGGGGCCCTGGAGCCATTCGAAAAAGAAGTGGAACAATTTCGAGCCATGGGCGTAGAGGTGAAGACCTTTAACAAGGATGCCATAAAACAGGAAACACTGGAAGAGGTGCTCAACGAAATTCCGAAGCAGTCCATCCACCTGTTGTTGCACAGTATCGCCAAAGGGAGTGTAAAACCTCTGTTATCGAAAACAGACTCGCTCACCACCGAAGACTACCAGATCACCATACAGGCCATGGGCTTGAGTTGGCTGAGTTGGACGCAATTTGCGATCCAAAACGACTTATTTAACCCGAAAGCAAGAAACATAGCCTTCACCAGTGAAGGAAATTCAAAGGCCATCCCAAATTACGGTGCTGTTTCCGCCGCCAAGGCCACCCTGGAAGCCTTGATGCGTCAAATGGCAGCCGAATATGCACCCCTGGGACTACGTACCAATTGCGTACAGGCAGGAGTAACAGAAACCCAATCGTTCCAACGAATTCCGGGAAGCGATCGCATCGCTGCCTTTGCCAAACAGCGCAATCCCTTTCATCAGCTTACCCAGCCAGAGGATGTGGCCAACGCCGTGTATCTGCTGTGTCGGGAAGAGGCCGATTGGATCAATGGCACGGTGCTCACCGTGGATGGAGGAGAAAGTTTGCGCTAATGAGTTCCAATTATTCCCACATACTCGAGGCTCTCCCATATTCGCAACCTTTTCTCTTTGTGGATGCCCTCAATACGGTCTCTGAGGAAGGGTGTACAGGGAGCTATCAATTCCCGGCCAACTCGTTTTTTTACGAAGGACATTTCAAGGATCATCCTGTAACCCCGGGTGTGATCCTCACCGAATGTATGGCGCAAATAGGGTTGGTATGTCTGGGTGTTTTTTTGCTGAATTCATCTGGCCGGCGAAGCGGAGTAGAGGCTACGCGGGTCGCCCTGGCCGATTCCAACGTGACCTACCTGCAGCCCGTATATCCGGAGGAAACGGTGACGGTTGTGTCGGAAAAGGTCTATTTTCGTTTTGGAAAACTTAAGTGTAAAGTAAAGATGTTGAATGCCTCGGGTGAAACCGTTTGCCATGGAGAAATGAGTGGCATGGTGGTAGGGTAGTGGGGAGCACAAAGTCGGAAGTCCGAAGCCGGAAGTCCGAAGTAGGTTATGAGGAATCCCACCTTTGAAGGGATTAGAGGTAGGTTGTGTGGGGAGCACGAAGCACGAAGGTGGTTTCAACAATTCCCCCCTTGAGGGGGGAGTAAGGGGGGTGTTTTGTGATTCGGTGTGAAAAGAAAATAAAACACTCGAGTATTGAGCATTGATCATTGAACATTGATTATTGAATATTGATTACTGAATATTGAAAAAACGCGTCGTCATCACCGGTCTTGGTATCGCTGCCCCCAACGGGGTGGGCATTCCGGCATTTCTGAATGCCATTCGGAATGGCGTTTCTGGCGTGCAATGGTTTGAGGAACTGGAACAACTCAATTTTTCGTGTCAGTTGGGAGCTGTCCCAATCATTTCCGAAGAAAAAAAGAGAACCTACTTCAGCGATCTAGAACTAAAAAACTTCAATAGCAGCGGTATTCTCTACGGCACCATTGCCGGACTCGATGCTTTGGAAGATGCTGGTTTGCAAAAGGCGGCACCATCCGGATCTCCACATTGGGATTTAGGCGTTATTTTCGGAACCGGAACCAGTGGCGTGGACAAGTTCCGTGAAGCGATCTACAAATTAGATGCTGGAAAAGTGAGACGTTTGGGCAGTACCACGGTTGCACAGACCATGGCCAGTGGTATCAGTGCGTACCTGGGTGGAAAGATAGGTGCCGGAAACAAGGTTACCACCAATTCTTCTGCTTGCGCCACGGGCACGGAAGCCATCTTAATTGGTTATGAACATATCGCCGCCGGTCGCGCTGTACAGATGCTGTGCGGGAGTTGCAGCGATGATGGACCTTACCTTTGGGGCGGATTCGATGCGATGAAGGTAACCACATTTAAAAATAACGATCGGCCCACCGAAGCCTCCAGACCTATGAGCGCTACAGCAAGTGGATTTGTTCCGGGCAGTGGGGCAGGAGCCCTGTTGTTGGAGTCCCTGGAAAGCGCCCAGGCCAGAGGGGCAACCATCTACGCCGAAGTACGAGGCGGTTGTGTTAACAGCGGTGGTCAACGCCACGGAGGTAGCATGACGGCTCCCAACAGTGAAGCCGTACAACGGTGCATTGCGCAAGCGATCTCGAATGCGGGGATAGATTCCGGGCAGATCGATTATGTCAACGGACACTTGACTGCGACGGTAAAGGACCCGGTTGAAATTGCCAATTGGTGCACTGCCATAGGTCGGAGCGGAAGCGATTTTCCATATATCAATTCACTCAAATCATTGATCGGGCATGGGTTGGCAGCCAGCGGCAGCATGGAGACCGTTGCCGCCGTCCTTCAATTGCACCACGGGTTTGTGGCACCCAATATCAATTGTGAGGATCTGCACCCGGAGATCGCAGCCATGGTGGCTTCAGAAAAGATACCACAGCACATGATCGAAGTTCCCCTCAAAACCATCGCAAAAGCGAGTTTTGGTTTTGGTGATGTGAACGCGTGTAGTATCTTTAGCAAAATTTAACGAATGACGCGAGACGCTATCTACGACCGCCTAAAAGAGATCATCACCATTTATCTTCCGGAAGACGTCAACCCAGAAAACATCAGTGCCAACAGCCATTTGATCAACGAACTCAACATCAATTCTTCTCACCTGGTTGATGTGGTTCTGGACGTGGAAGATGCTTTCGATATCGAGATCAAAGATGCCGAACTGGAAGCCATGGACACCGTCTCAAGCGCGCTCGATATCATTCAGAAAAAAATAAACAACGCCTAACCGCCCACTTTTTTATGGATACTTTATTCTCACTTCAAAATTTTGTTGACCTTGCCTTGCTCATCTTGTTGCAGGCCGTATTAGGATTGGACAACCTCCTATATATTTCCATAGAATCGAAGCGTGCTCCGCTCGAAAGACAACG
>JBCCHR010000030.1:0-13779 GCA_039028655.1 Bacteroidota bacterium | reverse complement strand
ATGTTAAAATTAGCCAAATTTTACACAAATCACAGTCTATGAGTGCACTATTTTAAATTCATGGAAATATTCCTACATAAAATGGAAATTATCCAAAATTCTTGTATATTTGAGGATGGAGAAAGAACTTTCTATCCAGGCCAAACGGTTTAAAAAGGTTCGTGAAGAACTCAACCACACCCAGCAATCGTTTGCAAATCTCCTGGGAATCACTACCGGAACAGCAGATATCGAGCGAGGAAAGACCAAGATATCCGGTAAGATCGTCATGGAATTGTTACGACAATTTAACATCAATCCTTTGTGGCTCTTCGGAAAGAGTTTTGTACAGTACGTCGACATCAATGGAGGTGATGTGAGCCCCAAAGTGGTGACCGTGGACGACGCCGGCGACGATAGCATCGTGTTGGTAAATCAGAAGGCGGCCGCCGGGTATCCGCAGAATATTCAGGATGTGGAATGGTATCAATCCCTTCCGGCATTCTCCATTCCTCTGCCCGAATATCGGAATGCAACCTATCGTGGATTTCAAGTAGAGGGAGACAGTATGCTTCCGAACATACGGCCTAATGAATGGGTGCTTGGAAAGGCAGTTCCCAATATTACCGAAGCCAGTGACAGCCGTATTTATATTGTGGTGCTCAAAGATTCTGTGCTCGTAAAGAAACTACAAAAAGTGGCCGGTGCTCCCGACCGTGTTCGACTGGTTTCCCTCAATCCGGAATACCTCCCTATCGATGTACCTGTGCAGGACATACAGGAACTTTGGATGGTGAACAGCAAGTTGTCATTCGGGATCAACGAACCCAATGAAAGTACCTTGCTCAAGCAGCTTCAGCAATCCATGGAAGAACTGAAGGGTCAAATTAGAAATCTCAATTCCTAGGATGAATTTCTCCGGCTTATATGATTTTCTGGAGCGCCTTCAGAAGAACAATCATAAAGAATGGATGGATGCGCATCGCTCCGAATACCACGAATTAAGAGATGATTTTATCATGTGGTTGGATGAATTGAACCACCAATTGGCCGCAATAGACAACGATTACTTCGATACCCCTGGAAAAAAGGCCATCAATCGCATTAATAATAACCTGATGTTTCATCCTAACAGACCGGTCTACAAGGATCATTTTTCCGGTGGGTTGGACCAGGTGAGCAAGCAAGGTGATTTTTACCTGGAATTTGGGTTGAATGAGAACTTCATTGGTGGCGGTTATTGGCATCCTTCTTCCAAATTACTCAAAAGCATACGAGAGGCCATAGACTATAACGGTGACGAATTTGTCGCCATCCTGGAACACAACGACTTCACCGCGACCTTTGGTGGCATGGTGGAAGCGGATGCCTTAAAAAACGCACCAAAGGGCTATTCCATGGACCATCCGCATATCGATTTACTTAAGATGAAATCCTTTGCAGCAGGCTGCCGATTAAGTAGAAAAGAAGTCATGCAGGCCAATTTCCAGGATCGTGTGATCGAGATCTATCGAGCATTGCTCCCCTTTCGCAGGTATCTTAACCAGGCCGTCACTGTCTAACGTGCAAGGCGGGTAAAAACGTATTCCAAAATTTGTTGAGTAGCACCGGTGTTTCGGTTTACAAAGTGTCCGGCGATCATGCCTGTTTTGGTTCTCAGTTGTTTGTCCTGCAGTAGTTTTTCAATGATCTCGCCGCACTCTTCTGAGGTTGCGACCGAAAAAAGTCCAGCCAGTTGTTGCAATCGGACCGCTTCCGGGAAATCTTGAAAATGCTTGCCAATAATAATCGGGACCCCAAAGGTGGCGGCTTCCAGGATGTTGTGGAGACCGGTAGTACCTGCCGCCCCTCCAACGTAGGCAATATGCGCATAGCTGTAGATCTTAGTGAGGAAGCCTATAGCATCAACGATAAGAACCGAAACTTCATTTAGATTTTGTTGTTTTATTTCTGAATACAATACGGAGGATACCTTAAGTTGACCGCGAAATTGATCGATCTTGGCCCGATCCATTTGGTGGGGAGCCAATACAAATTTGACCGTCTGGGAGGCCTGATTGATCGAATCCAACAGCAACGACTCATCTTCCGGCCAAGTGCTGCCGCATACTACACACAAGGAAGACCCAACAAAATCTTCCATAAAGTCTAACGTATTGTCCATTTCGATCTGTTTTGAAACACGATCGAAACGAGTGTCGCCACTCACCGTAACCCGATCGATGCCAAGTCCTTCCAGCAAGGTGGCCGATGATGAGTTTTGAACAAAGAAATGATCGATGGTTTTCAATGCGCTTCTCATAAAACCGCCATGTGACTTGAAGTAGATTTGTTTTTTTCTGAATAGACCTGAAATGAGTAGCACCGGGACGCTCGCAGCTTGCAATTCGAATAGGTAATTGGGCCAGATCTCATACTTAACGAATATCGCCATGCGGGGATGTACGAATTCCAGGAATTTTTTCGCATTTCGTTTGGTGTCGAATGGAAGGTAGGTCACGACATCGGCCAATGCACTTTCCTTTTTTACTTCGTAACCCGATGGTGAGAAGAAAGTAAGGACCATCTTATGATCCGGGTATTGCTTTCGAAGTGCTTCCAAAACGGGAACTCCTTGTTCATATTCCCCCAGGGATGCGCAGTGCATCCAAATAGTTTTATCGCCGGGCCGGATCCCTTCGGATAGTTTTTGAAAGGATTGTTTTCGCCCCTGAACAAACAATGAAAGCTTCTTACTAAAGCCCTGTGCCACTTGCAAATTTGCGAAGGCTATCCTCGATAAAATGTCGTAAACGGTTCTGATACGGCTAAAATAATAGTTATTTGCCAAATCATCTGCGGCCTTAACTTCGAATTTTCAATGCAAGTCATGGGTCAAATTCCGGCTGGCTTTATACCTTATCGCTTACAAATTTCGTAATTTTACGCGAAATTTTTTCAGAAGAGATATTATGCGAAAAATACAAATGGTGGACCTCAAGGGTCAATACGAAGGCATCAAGGAACGTGTGAATTCCTCCGTGCTGGAAGTTATCGAATCGACTGCCTATATTAATGGTCCGGAGGTGCATCAATTTCAGAAAGAACTGGAAGACTACCTGGGAGTTAAACATGTGATTCCATGTGCCAATGGGACCGATGCCCTGCAAGTGGCTATGATGGGATTGGGACTGCAACCGGGAGATGAAGTGATCACTGCCGATTTTACCTTTGCAGCTACCGTAGAAGTGATCGCACTCCTTGGGTTAACCCCGGTGCTGGTCGATGTGGACCCCGTTAATTTCAATATTGATGTGGAAGCGATTAAAAAGGCGATCACACCCAGGACCAAGGCCATTGTTCCAGTTCATCTTTTTGGCTTAGCGGCCGATATGGACGCTATCATGGACATTGCCAATGAGCACGATCTTTATGTGATTGAAGACAATGCCCAGGGAATTGGAGCCGATTACACCTCACGGGATGGATCAAAAAAGAAAACAGGAAGCATTGGGCATGTGGCGTCAACTTCCTTTTTTCCTTCGAAGAACCTGGGATGTTATGGCGACGGAGGTGCGATATTTACCAACGATGACGATCTGGCGCATACCATTCGCGGGATCGTTAACCATGGTATGTACAAGAGATATCACCACGATGTGGTTGGGGTAAATTCGAGATTGGATTCGATCCAGGCCACTGTGCTGCGTGCCAAACTGCCTAATTTGGATGGGTACAACCGTGCGAGAAGGGAAGCGGCCCGAAAATATACACGGGCTTTTGCTGGAATAAACAACATCATTACGCCTAGTGCATCTTGCGCTGGTGGTGATGTTTTGGTGGACGATTGTAACTGTCATGTGTTTCATCAATATACCTTGCGTGTGTTGGATACCGATCGGGATGCCCTGGTAGCACACCTGCAACAAAACGAGATTCCCTCTGGGGTCTATTACCCGATCCCCCTGCATAGCCAGAAGGCCTATGCAGATGATCGCTACAATGAAGCCGATTTTACCGTTACCAATCGGCTTGTGAAAGAGGTGATTTCGCTTCCCATGCACACCGAATTGGACGATGAGCAGATCGCTTTCATCACTAGTAAAGTGATCGAGTTTGTGGCCCGTTAATTCTGAAATACAACGAACCGAATGAAAAAAGTACTCGTTACCGGCGGATTGGGCTATATAGGTTCCCATACGGTGGTGGAACTCATTAATGCGGGGTTTGAACCCGTAATTATCGACGACCTTTCCAATGCCGAAATTTCTGTTCTCGACGGAATCGAAAAGATCACTGGAATGCGACCTTCCTTCGAACAATTGGATTTACGTGATAAGAACAAGGTAACTGGTTTTTTTGACACCTATAAGATCGATGGGATCATCCACTTTGCGGCGAGTAAGGCTGTGGGTGAAAGCGTTGTGAATCCGTTACTTTATTATGAGAACAATCTGCACTCGTTGGTATATTTACTTCAGCAGTGCAATACCCGTGATGTGAAGAGCTTTATTTTTAGTTCGTCTTGTACGGTTTATGGAGAACCCGATCAACTACCCATTACAGAGGATGCGCCGGTAAAATCTGCCATCTCGCCTTACGGAAATACAAAACAGATCAGTGAGGAGATCTTGTTCGATGCCTGTCAGGCAAGCGACCTGAGGTCAATTTCACTTCGATATTTTAACCCGATCGGGGCCCACGAAACGGGTGAGATCGGCGAGCTCCCGAAAGGAAAACCGCAGAACCTGGTTCCGTTTATCACACAAACGGCAGCCGGTTTGCGCGACGAACTTTCGGTCTTTGGCAATGACTATCCTACGCCGGATGGCAGCTGTATTCGGGATTATATCCACGTTGTGGATCTGGCCCAGGCGCACGTAGTGGCACTTCAGCGATTGTTTTCAGAAGAAAACAACAGTAGCTACGAGGTTTTTAATCTGGGTACGGGAAAGGGGAGTTCGGTCTTGGAAGTGGTGGAGACCTTTCAAACGGTTACCGGACAAAAACTCAAGTACAAGATCGTCGATCGTCGTCCCGGCGATGTAATATCTGTGTATGCCGATACTTCAAAAGCCAACCAGGTCCTTGGTTGGCGAACCGAAAAAACCATGGAAGAGGCATTGGTCTCTGCCTGGGAATGGGAGAAGAAGGTGAGAGGGATTTAAGCAAGAATCAAAAAGGAGAATCCCCTCCGATAGGAGATTCTCCTTTAGGTTTCGACGCTATCGTTCAAGGATTACTTTTCTGATCTCAATAGAGCCATCTTCAAGTTGAATTTCCACAAAGTACACTCCGGCAATTTCACCGCCAAGTTGAATTTTGTACTCGTTTTGAGTTGCAACAGATCTTACCACGTTTCCAAACATATTTCGCACATAGATATAGTGAATACCTGCGTCCTGAAGGCTTTTCACCTCGAACGAATCACTGGTGGGATTGGGAACGATAGAAATCCTCTGACCTCCACCACCGCCTCCTCCGGGGCAGTCGAGCAGCTTACTTTTGCTTCTTCTGCAAGTTGCACCGTTGGTTAACGTAATATCGGCATGTACCCATAGGTAGTCGTTATCATAGTTGTTCCCGCCAGGTAGTGAGAACGGAACTGCAAATGGACCGGGTCCGGAAGTGGTCGTGATATATTGCTCGCCATTCACACCATGGATATTGTATTTCCAACTAATTGAAGAGATACCTGAGTTGAATGGAAATGAGACCATATAATCGATACAAGGTTCCGCCTCACCAATAAATAATCCGCTGGCCGAAGGACAGGTAGGATTTGTATTGATGGCACAACCGATGGTTACCGAATCTACCACCGTATCCTCACATTGGCCGGAGCCGTTGTTGTACGTTATTTTCAGTGTTACATCATAGGTGCCATTAATAAAGTTGGAAAAATCGTAAATGAATTCCTGACTCGTACTCACAACGGGAATCACCCCTTCAATTCGCCATTCGAAGGAATATTCATCCATGCACATGGGATTTTGAAGGTTGTCTGCGATAAATTTATATCTACAACCATTTCGCGTAGTTCCCCAAAACACCTTGGTAATATCGGCTTCTATGTCGCAAAGATCATCGCAGCCAACGGTACAGTTGCCCAGACACCAGGCACTATTTACCTTGCCTCGAATTAAATTGCCTGGCTGTGCCCCAAATCCATTGGTCAATGGCACTCCCGGTCATCCAGGTTGGTCGCAATACGACATGATGGTTCCTCCGCCTAATGGGTAGCCCGGTTGGTTGCACGACCCTTCCACGGTCCAACAACCGTCAATGGCTTGATTCAAGCTACCGTACCACACACAGGCGTGGGTATGAGCCGATCCAAGATTATGCCCTATTTCATGGGCCATTACCTTGACACTTCGGGTATAGTTGGGAAATTGATTAAACGTAGCTGCGATATGAGAAACAGAAAGCCTGTCGTCCGGGTCGAAATCGCACAATACATCAAGGTATGCCCGACCACCTATGCCGGATGTTCCCGAATAGACGAGTAACTGACCAAGCTTCTGATTGAAATTGAGTTGCACGTTTTGTCGGAACTGATTGAGAAGTAACAGTGTGTCTGTACCGCCGGTATAGGGATCTGGAGTTGTCCAGATGTTCATAGAGTAGATGTAGACCGTGATCGATTCGTAATAATAGATGATCGCCACCTGATGAAACAGGCCTTCGATATAGTTGGTCGCGGCAGTGAGATTGCCTTGGTCCACCAAGACCTCATTTCCCACCTCCAGATGCATGCCTACACATTTAGTGGCGCTCGATGAACGGGAGTTGGTGTCAAACAGCATGTCGGGGTCGTAACCATTGAAGTTGGCGGGTAGCGTTGCATCGCAGTGAAAAGAATTTTCGGTTTTCACGTCTTGGTCCCTGTAGATCACATACTGATCCGTTGTACCAATTCTTCCTATTTCAAAGTCACCGTCAGGAGTGCTTATTAAACCCATAACGTTGTCTGGGAAAAAACTTATCGCAACAAAACTTTTTGGATTGTCTTTCACGATCCCGCTGAAATGCAAAGCGTTGGATACTTTAGGGATGTTTCCGTCTCCTGAGGTGGAAAGTTGATAGTCGAATATATCCGGGTCGGTCTGGACCAGTTCAAGTTCAAACCATTCCTGCAGATATGGTACTTCCAGGGATATGGCTTTGGAGCTTTTAGGGATCTTCGAATAATCATATGTTAGATAGGTGAGCCTGTTTTCCTGAAGATGTTCCACAGGCACCCTCCGCGTGGGAGCATCGTCATTAACGAATACAGATGGTGCCTCGCGAAATTGTTCGCCACTCTGTATGGCATCTGCGACTCGTTCAAATAAGGGATTGGTGGTTTGCGAATGCCCGGTAATGACGCACAGGACAAACACCACCGTTAGGAATACTCTTTTCATGTGATGGTAATTTAAAATGTTAATAAATTAGGTTGTACTTAAAGTTATAAAACCGTTCTTTTCTTACCGAGAGAATCAGGTATTATTTGAGGATTTCGTAAAAGATTTGTGGCTTTGCCGTAGTTAGCCAATGATACTACTTAACTTGAACATTGGCAGATACATAGCAACGAGTATAATGCCTACAATGAGACCCACGAAGAGGGTGAGAAGAAAATTCAGGGCGTTGGAGATGAGTTGCCCCTGGTATTTGATCTCCGTGCTGTACTGGTCGTACAATTTTTGGAAGATATAATCGGTTCGGTTGGTCTCCTCGGCCACTTTGAGCAGGGCGATCATCTTCTTGTCGTATAGAGGGTGTTCAGCAAAACAAACATCCAGTTTTTTACCTAATACCATGTCTTTTTCGATGGCAATCAATGAATGTTCGAGCGGGTAGAATTGGATCATTTGCCGAACCAATCGGATTCCGTTCACCAGAGGAACTTTGGCCTGTGTTAGCAATGCCATTGCCTGGGTAAACTGGATCATATAGATTTTCTTGAGATAGGTGCCAAACACAGGCAACTTGAGTTGGACACGACCAATAAGCCGATAATACCATTTCTTCTTTGAAACGGCCCTGAAGCCTAGCGCCATTATACCCATCAATGCAAGTAGCCATAAGCCGTTGTCAAGCAACAGATCTGAGAGGGATACGATCGCCCGTGTAAGCCAGGGGAGTTCTACCCGGTTTTGTTTGAATATATCTACAAACATAGGTACCACATAGCTTAGCATAAAAATCACAACGAGCACAGCAGTCGTCAATACGATCATGGGATAGGATAGCGAAGAGATGAGTTGCCGTTTCAACTCGGATTTACGTTGATAAAAGGCACTCAGGTTTTCTGCGATATGATGCAATTGCCCGGTTTGCTCACCAATCTTCAAAGCGTGGTATTCGTAGGGGGTGAAGTTCTTGTTGTTTTCCAAGGCTTCAGATAGGGAGCTACCTGCAACGATGGCGTCGGAAAGTTCTTGAATGAGCTTTCTATCTTTTTGTTTTTTCTGAATGTCGATGATTAGATCCAGTGCTCGCTTTAAGTTGATCCCGGAATTCAGCAAAACACTTAACTCCCCATAAAATTGTTCCTTGGATTTGTTGGAAAAACGAGATCCGAAGAGGTGAATTTCCCGATTCATTACAGAGGTCTTTCGGGAGCTGGCTTTGGCCGATGGTGCCTGTATGTTTTCGATCTTAATTCCCATGATCTCGAATTTTTTGAACGGCATCTTTTTCCTTGAATACAAATACGGTGGCAAAGGCCGGGCTACCCATTTCCAGTTTTACCGCATCCACGGGTCCATCGCCTACTTCCATTCCCTCATTGAAGCTCCATTTTTTGTAATCTCCGGCATACAGGGTGTCTCCGTTGCGTAGGATCTCTTTTTCAGAAAACCGGTATAGAACGGAATCCAAGGGGGTGCGAGCAACCCAAGTGCTACCTGCTTCGAATGAAACGAGCTCGTGATTCCGGTGAAGATCTACCCATAGTTGTTGTTTTAGTTGAAGGACTTCGGTAGACTGCGAATAGTTGGCTTGTATGGCCGAAAAATTTGAATTCACCAACGACAGAATGCCAAACGCAAGTGTGGCAACGATCGTACTGATGGCGAGCACCACCAGCATCTCGGTAAGCGTATAGGCGGGTATTTTCCTGGGTAACTTACTCATGGGTTCGCAACTGAAGTTCAACGTTTTTTTGTTCGTTCACCAGGAAACGACCTTCCAACCAGACTACTTCTGCCTCTTTCCAAACGGAAATTTCCCACTGTTTTGTAGTTTCTGAATAGGGGAGTTCCAGTCTGCTGTGATTTACCTGGTAGGTAATTTCCTGTAGACGTGCTTCGAAGTTCTGATCATTGGATTTGATAACGCCCTGGAATATCGAATTGAACGAGGCACTGGCGACAATAAAAACCAGGACGACCAAAGCCGAAGCCACGAGCGTTTCTACCAGGGTAGCGGCTCTTATTTTTTTCAATACAGCCATTTTACTACTTGTTTTTTTTCATTGCTGAATAGCATCCCGCTGAAATCCGGATGACGTTCGATGGCCCTTATCTTTCCGTCGTAGAGATGATTGATGTAACGCGAACCTGCCTCTTTGGCTACAAATCTTTTGGTATAAATTGATCCTCGTATGAGCCCCCGATGATCGGTATTGCCCTGGCAATAGACCATACCTTCAATAACAGTGTTTGGGGCAGTACTAAGATGAATAGCCGCCCGTTGGGAAGCATCGCCCATGTCCGGGTGGTCCGAAAGGAAGAGTACTACACCTTCAATGTGTGCGTGTTCCTCGAGCATGAGGGGGATCTCTTCCGAAGAAGAAACTGAAGCCTCTCCAGGTTCGAAATTGGACACGATCACTGCCGAAGGATAACGAAGGGTACTTCCGGACTCCACAATAACCTGCTTTTTAGCAATAGCGGTCGCACTGCCTGTGAATCCACGTTGGAAGGTAATCTTTGGCGCTACGAGGATCACATCGGTGAGACGTGCGAAGGGAGTTACGGTAATTTCGGTTGCGCTCTTGATCAGAATATTTCCGAGGTAATTTTCGGTAAGCAGCAGCTCACTTTCGGAGTAAAGGTGTTGGGTAGGGTCGTAAAATGAGTTTTTGTTATCGTTCGAACGGTCCAGCAGATGGTCTTCCGCAGAAGGAATAAAAAGTTCCAATTCCTTCAAGTACGTCAACCAATTCGCGTCCAGCTCGGGTAGGGTACTTTTGCTTGTCCATCTTATTCCGGTAACCAACGAATTCCCTTGAAAATAGTTGCCCGAGATCACCCCTGCTTTGATGCCTTTCTCGGGCAGGGCTGCGTTTCCCCAGATTTGTGCACCGCCTGCCACCACTAATGGAAGGTGGGTGTTTTCCACGTAAACTGCCAACTCTTCCTGGACGTCACCTCCGGCGTTGAGCGAGATCTTGCTGAAAGGCTTATTCCTATACGATGCGGTTGTGTGGCTAAGCTGAAAGGACCCCCAATAGGATGTTGAGGTTTCCAGTTCGATCCCTTCCGATAACGAACCGTTCTGTAACCTTTTGGCGAAACCAAACTCATTGATTTGATGGATCGCATGGTCGCTGACAGTGATGGTTTCCAAAAGCCGGTCGGATTGCAAAGCAAAAAGGGTTTGTATGCGTGATAGCATAAGGAAAGAGCCCAGTAGTATGGCTACCAGTGTTCCCACCAGCAACGCAAATTGCAATGCGGATGCTCTTATTTTGGTAATTACTATCATTGTATTTCAAACTTTCGAGAACGGCCTTTCATGGCCAAGGTTACCTGGGTAGCACTCCCGTTGCGAACTGTGATCTGAGCGGCTTGTTCTCCCTTTTTCAGGAGGTGTTGTACGCCATCGATGGTTACCATGAATATTCCCGACCGTCCTTGCTTGTCTGTAATCGATCCCTGGTAGCTGATCTCCGGCCAAGATTGTTCTTGACTCGTGGATTTGGATTTCCCTCTGGTGCCGCCTTGGGTCCTATTTGGCTTCCAGGTTCCAAGAAATGGGTCCCTGTCGATCGGTTGGAGGGAAAATGTATCCTTTGTCTGTTGTTTTGGTGCTTTGAAAGTTGGATTGGCCATGGTGAGCTGGGGTCCTTCATCGGGGAACATAGCCGAGACAACCTGATATAGGACCACGCCCCAGATAATTACTACCGCAGGCAACAGGATCTTTATGTTTTTTCTGTTTTTCATGGGGTGTTCACCGTAAATGACGAAACATCGCTGGCAGTACCTTGATTACCGGCCTCGTCAAAGGCTTGAACCAACCAATAAAATGTGCCGGTCTCCAATGAGTTGTTGAAGGGAGAGGTAGTTTGTTCCTTGAGCACAAGATCGGTAAGACCGCTATCACGGTACACGTAGATGCTGTCCACCTCGGTGCTACCCGGGATGAGTTCGCGGGTCCATTGGAATTCGACTTCCGTATCGGTTGTCGTTGTCCCGTCGGCAGGTAATACGAGCACAGGCGTATTTGGTACCGTGCGATCGATAAGCAAGTCACGGGTGGAATAGCCTGTACTTTCGATTCCGTTCTCGGCACGAACCTGCCAACTCAATGCTCCTTCGGGAACGGGGAGTGAGATTTCGGTGCTGGCGGTCGTTTCTTCTGAAGTTACCACCCCCTCCTCCAGGATCTGTATGCGATACTGTGTGGCTTCAATGATGGACTCCCATTGGAAGGAGAGTATCTCGTCGTTGGTAATGGCGTTATCTGCCGGGGTTGTGAGAATTACGGTATTGTCGGAAAAATTTGTGATTGGAATCACGCTGAAGGCCGCGGTCGCGAACAGGGATTCGTAGCTGCTATTACGACCGCGAACCCGCCATTCGTAGTTGTCGATTCCCAAGGGTACTTCCAGGAAGGTGATCGAATCCAGTAGTTGGTTGACGAGAAATTGTTCGGGCGACTCAAAGTTGGGAGTCACAATTTGTATCTCGTAGGTGCCGGCATTTTCGAGTTCGGTCCAATCAAATCGAACCGTGTTCGAGGATATTTGGGCTCCATCTGTTGGGGCCAGCAGGGTAACCGATTCTTCGGTGATGTCGGTTTCGAATAGTACCCCACCTTCTTCGCAAGAAATGGCAAAGAGGGAGGCGAGCAGTAGTATGAAAGTAGCAGGTTTCATGATCTCTATTTAAAAATGTGGAATTCGTGTTTCTTTTTCGCCTTTTTGGCAGAGCGATACGTATCGTCATTACAGGACTCATTGGGGGGTGTGAGATCGAAAACAACGATCTTTCGTTTTCGATTTTGACCCCAGCAAAACGCCGAAGTTTGTATATCGGTAATGGTGCCATCTGTAAACTCAATGGTTTGAACGGGTTCGTTGTCCTTGCGCAATTCAATGGACAAAGTGGACACCTTGTTTTGCACCAGATAGGCTTCGTCTGCCATTTTGAAGTGGCCAAGCACCTCATTAGGGAAGTGAATGGTCGTGCCGGTCACGATCTGATGGTCCTCAGCTTTCTTCAAATATTCAATAGTATTCTTGTCGTCGTTGATCTGCCCGATCAAGTTCATTTGATCCAGGATGTTGATGGCGATCAGTACGCTGTCGATGCGTTTTTTTATGGAATCTTTTTTCTGAAACAGTTGTCGCTTCTGCACGTTCTGCAGTTCCCATTGCAGGCGGACGGGCTCCTTGATGGAGACCACACCTTTTTCCTCGTAGGATTGCTGAAGTACAAAGTCTTTGAATAGTCCGATAGTCCCCAATTCCGGAAGGACCTTTTGGGATTGCGTAGTGTATTTGAGTGAGTTGCAGGCACCAAAAAGCACCAGGCACAACACACAAAGTGAAGTCATTCTCATAACGTAGCAGGTAATGATTATACCTACTAGTTCGAAAAAAGGATATTTCTTACCCAGTGGGTGAGAAAAAACCCTCCAACCGAAGGGGAGGAGGGTTTATCCTTATCTATGGAGATGAGCGCTATATTATCTCAGTATTACATACAAAAGTAGACCATTACCATTTAGAGCTTTCAACTATCTCATTAATGTCAACATTGTTCTTGTAGATTCCGATCTTTAATTTGGATAGAGCACCGTTCTCTAGTTCAAAAAATGCCATTTTATTGTTTTTCTTGAAAAAAAGTAAGTTTCCAATCATTTCATAATCATGACCCATAAGCTCGAGCAATTGATTTTCCGTCATACCTATCCTCACATCGCCATCGAACAACAAAATACCTGGCTTATTGAGCGTGATTTCTACAAAACTATCGGTTCTCTTCTCATATACATATGGGTTAATAGAATCGTAGATTATCATATGACCTACTCTATCGATGGAACCATCTCCAGCGTCTTTTTTTGCTAAAGTGTAATGACCAAAGTATTGGTTATTCTTCATATCTGGAAAAATCAAAACATCTTCCTTTGCCAAAAATGTTGTAGTTACATAATCTAATTGAGATTTAATATTTTGAACATCAATCTCCTTATCTAAAGGGCCAGGGGATGTAATTTTATTGATAGACGAAACCTCCTTCGGTCCTTCGACTTGCAATGGCTTCGGTGAATCAACTTTGTGCTCACCACAAGAAAGGATGCTTAAGCTTGCTAAGAGGCTTAAAAGTAATCTACGACATTTCAATTTTATTCAATTTTGGTTCATACTGAGGAAAATAACCAATTTCCATCTCTATAACAACGGATATTAATGATCTTTCCGGTTCAACAATGCAAATCAATTATTGCCTGGTGTAATTAAGGTGCCAGTAGGTAACGGCGGAATTACAGGTACAATTCCTGAAGGTGTAACTGTGTTTACCGGAGTTGCTGGGTTTGTCAGGCGCATTGCTGCTTTCATTAACTGAACGACATCAATACTTCCACCCAAGTTTT
>JBCCHR010000029.1:0-14156 GCA_039028655.1 Bacteroidota bacterium | reverse complement strand
CTGGGTACGACCTGAAGATATGGTAGGCGATGCCTCCTAGATATGTCATCATTTTACATCTGGAGTTATTTTTAGACGATCAACATTCGTCCTTCCGATAATCGGTCTCTTGCCTGTAAGAATGTTAAAATTTTAAGGATTTTTAGGCTTAGAATCGTTAATTCTCAACTAACTCATTAACAGAAGATTATGTCGTTCCACCATATTCGACATTGATATTTTTGTAGGTTTTATCTTACTCAAAATGATTACCTTACCCCCTATTTTATCGATAAAATGCAATTTTTTTAGGTAAAGTGTATTATTTTTGTATATTGAATCACCCAAATTGATAAACCTACTAAATTATGAGGCCAATTTTTTTGCTAATTGCATTGCTTTTTTGCCTGGATATTCAGGCCAAAGAGAAGGTCTACACCCCCGCCAAACAAATGACGGGTGTACGCTTGTCTACTACAGTAAATACGGGGCTTAACGGAGTTAATGGCAATCGCCTGAGCAGTGCAAATGAAGTGCTCAATCCAACGCGCCGAACGTTCACCGACTACGGAACTTACTACTTTGACACCAATTTTGCCAATTTTGGCGAAGGATATGGTTTTAGAGAAAATTCCTACAAAAATGTAGAGCCAGGAAATCGGATTCCTTCAGGAGCGTCTAAAACTGTCACACCATCTTCCAACGATGCCTCCATGGAGTCGCAAATTGTTTTTAGGCGAGGGCTCTATTTTGGATTCGCATTGATGTTGGTACTACTCAATCTGGTGTGCTTCTTCTTATTTGAAGAAAAGGCGTTTTTATACTACTCTGCCGCCCTGGCCACCATGTCCTTGTTATTGTTCTACAGTGATGGTTTATTCGAATTACTTCAAATTTCAACTGTAGATAATCCTCTGTTGGTAACCACTTTACTCACGTTCTTTGCGATTTCCTTTGGGGCGATCTTTGCTTCCAAATATCTCACATTGAAAGAGTTTTTACCCAAATTCAAACATATAGGCTTTGGTCTTGTTGGGATTGCCATGCTGCTTCTCGCGACCGGATGGATTACCTCCAATCCAGCCTTTCTGCATGGTGCCAATGCAGTGTTATTCACGGTAGCAGTCACCTATTTCATGGCTGGCGTATACCTATTCAGCAAAAAGAATTACGCTAAGTTTTTCGTGATAGCCACCTTCATACCCCTGCTCTTCTGTATTGATTTCTTTGTATTAAGTCCGATGGGGATTACATTCTTGTCCGCTCAGACCGCCCATATCAAAGCGGCCAGCATTGCGGAGATGCTTATCATCACCTACGCCATTATGTATCGTATGCAGGCGATCAAGGAGGAGAATATACTACGACAAGCAGAACTACGCATATTCCTCAAGCGACAGGAAGTGCATACCGCTCGTATGAAAACCGAGAAATTGGTCGAAGACCTCTACCTGGAGAATTTGATCATGCACTACGATCTTGACGGCTTGGAGATCAAATTGCTTCAGTATATTTCCGAAGGAAAAGACAACGCAAAGATTGCACGCAAGTTAAAAACCTCCGAACACGACGTTGAGGAGCTTACTAAAGAACTTTACGAAAAACTAGAGATCGGCGAACAGATCCAACAGGATTATCGACTGGTCGATTCACAACCGGATTATATTTATAATTAGAGGTTCGTACCAAGAATTACTTAAACCGACCTAATCAACAACTGTTTAAGTCATGGCGAAAAGGATAAGTGGCAGCACTTATCCTTTTTTTATGTAGTGTTTTTTATACTGAAAATAGGACAGCACGCTTACCAACAACATAGAACCTACCAAATAGTAGATAAACGCCGGGGTTACCGGCACATCGCCACTGGCATAAGAATGCAGACCAGTGAGATAGAAATTCACCCCAAAATAGGTCATGAGGATCGATAAGAAGGCAAACATTGCCAACACATTGAACAACCAACGCCCTCTCAATCCAGGTACTAATCGCACGTGAATGACAAAGGCATAGATCATAATACTGATGAGCGCCCAGGTTTCCTTAGGGTCCCAACCCCAATAACGGCCCCAGCTTTCGTTGGCCCATTGACCACCCAGGAAATTACCAATGGTAAGCATGACGAGTCCAACAGTAAGAGCCATTTCGGTAATAATGGTGAGTTCCTTGATGTTAAGGTCCATTTTCGCCCGATTGCGCTTGGTGGTAAACAGGATCAAGAGCAACGTCGTCATTCCCAGGATCCAGCCCAGGGTAAACGGCCCATAACTTGCAACGATCACTGCCACGTGGATCATCAACCAATAACTATCGAGAACGGGCTGCAAATTGGCAATGGAAGGGTCCAACCAATTGAGGTGGGCCACCCACAACAAAATAGAGGCTACAAAGGCAGTCGAAGCCACCGTAAGGTCACTCTTCCGCCCAAAGGCTAAGCCAAAGAACACCGTTGCCCAACTAACGTAGATCACACTTTCATAGGCGTCGCTCCAGGGGGCGTGCCCACTGATGTACCAACGGGCAATAAGGCCTAGGGTCATCAACCCGAACAGGACCCAAATACATACCTTAAAAAAGGTAACAAGTCTGGCGATGATCTTTCTATCGTTGAAGATCTGAATGATAATGACGGTGAACATAAAGAAACCAAACATGGCAAAATAGTGGTACAGCCTGTTAAAGAGATTGGCTTCGTTATAGGCGATCTCGGCATCGATCTTCGAATCGCTGAGCATGACATCGCTACCGTATTTATTTTGATAGTTCACGATAAGTTCCAAAGCCTTATCTGCTTCAGAGTAGTCGTTGTTACGGCGGCCATAGTCAAGGGCCAGGCGATAGCCATTGAGCATTTCGGCCACAAATATGGAATCCTGACCCTTCATATTGGACGAAGCCAGCTCGGGTCTGGCGATCCACTTATTGTTTTGATCTCCGGGAACTGGGAAAAGCTTTAACAGGGCACCACTCAGCGCCTGATCCAGCAAATACGATTTCTGCTGGAGCTTTAGAAAGTCCTTTTCAAACTGATTGGGATTTGCTTTTTTGCTGGCCTCTTCCAGATAGGGACCTAACTTATTTTTCATGTTCTCATCGAGTAGGTCGATGATGGATGCTTTGGACACTTCTTTATCTACACCCAGCACCCGCTTGATACTGTCGTTGCGCCAGTCCAGCTTCATGATCCTGGCCTCGAACCAAAGTGGTGGGATCTCGGTCATGGATAGAAACACCTGGTTGGCATCCAATCCCTGATAGGTGTTTTTTCCACTCACTTTTCGCAACAGCTCGCTGGCAAAGGTGTTGACCGGTTTCATCCTACCGTTATCCTGTATCACCAACCTGCCAAACTTCGCCGCGTGTTCCTTGTCTACTGCGTTGGCAACGATGATGGAGTCTATCTCTTGCGGACTCATACGATTGCCATGACCTGTCTCTTGAGCCAGCGATGGCACCGTAAAGCAAAAAACAACCATCCCCGCCAGGCTGGCTTTTTTGTTCTTTACCTTGTTCAGCATACGTTTGAGGTCGGAAAAGCGAGTCTTTCTATCAAATAGAATGGCCATGAGACCAAAGTACAAGAGGAAATAACCAATGTACGTGATCCAGGTTCCCCAAAAGTCGTGGTTTACCGATAGCACGGTTCCCTTTTCATCGGGATCGAAGGAGGCTTGAAAAAACCGATATCCCTGATGGTCGAGCACGTGATTCATGAATACATCGTAATCGAAGAAATCGGTGTCACTGTTGTTCACGGTCAATTTACTGCGATAGGCGGAATAGGCCTTTTCGGTTCCCGGGTATTTGTCGGCTATAAAGTCGTTGAGCGTAAGACTAAATGGCAATTCATATACCTGTGCTCCGTAACTCATATGCACTTTAAGTCCAGCGATATCAATCGAAACCGGGTCGTTGGTGCGGTACTGGCCACCCAACAGATCCACCACTTTGGTTTCGTTGAGTGAGCTCACTTCTACTTGAAGCAGGTCCTGATTCGTTTTCTCCGGTAATTCTACCTTGACGGGACCATAACGTCCGTTTACCGCCGGTTGCGGGATCACAAACTGCAGTCCTTCCAGGGTATATAAGGACCGCAACGCAAGGGGCTGAATACTGTCCTTAAAAACCGGTTTCTGAAAGCGTGTCACGAGATCCTCGATGTCAACACCTCCCAATTCCTGGGGGTTCACTCCTGCGGCCCGTACTTCGGCCATGTTCATATAGAATCCATCGACCGGGGCCTGTAGGTAATAGGCGTCATCTTCCAGAGTTATGTTGATGGCTCCCGGTGTAGGCCGATCTACGGCAAACAAAATGTTGTGAATGGAGGTTACCTCTCCTTGTTTTATCCAATGGTCGTGGCCCTGCCCTGCACCACTTTCTACTACTTTAATGTAGGCGTCGCCTGCTTCATCTTCAATAAATCCTTCTTCAACATTAGAGACAAATGCCTTGTATCGAATCTCGACTGGTTGTTTGTTGTAATCTGTTTTTATGCTGAAATTGTTCGAGAGACGTTCCGAAAGATCCAACTCTTTCAACGGGATCTTTCGCCTTTGGGGAACACCGTCTATTTTGTAGTCTCCATCAATGAAGACATTCAGATAGGTCTCCTGGGAAAGAAAGGTATTCTCTGTGGCACCTTCCCGAATGGGCATCAATCCTTCATACCCAATATATCGGGTAACAAAAGCGCCTACCAGAATAAGTATAAACGCCAGGTGTAAGGTAAGGGTGGCCCATTTTTCTTTTTTGTACAGCCGAAACCGGAAGATATTCCCCAGAAAATTGATCACGAAAAACACCATGATGGCCTCAAACCACCAGGCTTCGTAGATGTGTTCACGCGAATACGGTGTAGGAGACGTTTCGGATGCTCGATCCATAAAAGTTCCTATGGCCATGGCCGTAGCGAATACAAGAAATAAAATAGCAGTAAGTCGGGTCGAGAAGAGAATTGAAGCAAGTTTCTTTTGCATTCGGCTAATTTTTTGCAAATTTAGTCATTTGAGGCCATATTTTCTAGGAAAACCTGTTAACGAAGTCCTATATTTCATCTTCCCTTTTCTTCCTGGCTTCGAAGATCTTCAGATGTATGAAGGTGCCCATACTCCGTGCTCGGTTTTTTGCCCGCGAAGCCACTTCTCCTTCGAAGAGCTCGTCCATGGTCTCATACCACAGATTGATCCAGACACCAAAGTGCATTTCGTTAATAGTTCCATGAGGTCCCTGGTCCACTTCGATGTGTTTTTGCATCGGGTCTCCGAGGTACTTCTTGGAAAAGAACAAATTGCTCATCCAGAAGTCGCTGATACGCGCTAAATGTGGCTCCCAATCGGTAATGATACCGTTAAATATTGGCCCCAACAGGTCGTCTTCTCGAACTTTGGCATAAAACGTTCGCACGAGCAATTGCACATCTGCCTCTGTGGAAAGATCCTTTTTCTCGGTCATGTGACCAAGGTAACAATTCTGTAAAATTTTTAAACCCTTTCCATAAAATTGTATTTTAGCACTATGAAGATCGTCCTACTCGGTTATGGAAATGTAGCAGCTCATTTGGTGCATGCTTTCCAGGCTCATCCTCAAACCGAAGTGGTCCAAATATTTAGTCGATCGAGCGTCAACGAAGAGGGGCTCCCTCCTGTGACCAACGATCTCAACCAACTCAAGGAAGCCGACGTTTATATCATTGCGATTTCAGACAATGCCATCAAGGAATTTTCCAGGTCATTGCCTCTTCAAGGCCAGTTAGTGGTCCATACCTCTGGCAGTGTTTCTATCAAATCCCTTTCAGCAAAAAACCGAAGAGGCATCTTTTACCCATTGCAAACCTTCTCGCGAGGACGATCTGTAGATTTTTCCACAGTACCCATTTGTATCGAGGCCGTTCAGGATGGCGACCAGCAATTGCTCATGGAATTAGCTGGTTTTATTTCTGAAAACGTTGTTGCCATCGATTCCAAACAGCGACGCACCCTACATTTGGCGGCGGTGTACGTGAACAATTTTACGAATCATCTGTACCAGGTTTCTGAAGAAATACTCGCACAGCGAGATTTGGATTTTTCACTCTTGCGACCGCTGATTCTCGAAACTGCCGGAAAGATGGAATCGCTCCCCCCGGGCGAGGCTCAAACCGGGCCCGCGGTTAGAAAGGACGACAAAACCATCAAAAAACATCTCAAATTGCTTCGGAACAAACAACACAAGAACATTTATAAAGTGCTCACCAAATCCATACAGCGAAACCATGGAAAAAAGCTATAAAGAATACCTCAAGCATATCACCACCTTCGTTTTTGATGTTGACGGAGTACTCACCGACGGATCCATCCTGGTGACCACCGAAGGTGAAATGTATCGCACCATGAACGTGAAAGATGGGTATGCACTTAAAACCGCTGTCGACAAGGGGTACCACATTTGTATCATCAGCGGCGGGACCAACGAAGGGGTGCGTTCGCGCTTGCAAGGACTGGGTATTACAGATATTCACCTTGGGGCCAGCAAGAAGACGCAGATCCTTAACAAATACTTCGAAGACAAGAATGTCTCGACTGAAAACGTTATGTACATGGGCGATGATGTCCCAGACCTTGCAGCCATGCGGATGGTGGGACTGCCCTGTTGCCCGCAAGATGCTGTGCCCGAGATCAAATCGATCTGTAAGTACATTTCACACAAAAAGGGAGGAAAAGGCGCGGTACGTGACGTGATCGAACAGGTGCTGAAGGTACAGGGCAACTGGGTGAGTAATGGTGATGCAAGTGCTCGTTACGACTAACAAAATTGCCGAGTTTCGGCACAATCTCAACCACAACAATTCATGGCCTACCTTCGTGTTCTAAGACCTCTGAATCTACTCCTAATCGTCATGGTCCAGGCAATCATAAAATATGGACTTTTAGAAGTCTTCGACCTTCCGTTGGCGTTGGGTGACGTGGATTTTACCTTGCTTTCCTTCGCCACGATTTGCATCGCCGCAGGTGGGAACGTGGTCAACGATATCATGGACAAGCAGGTTGACAGTGTGAACAAGCCCGAAAAAATGATTGTATGGAAGCACATTTCCGAACGGGCGGCCTACAATTATTATATCGTACTCAATGTCCTGGGAGTGGGTGCCGGCTTCTTCCTCGCCAATCGTGTAGGACATCCCGGCCTGGCAGCCGTATTTATTGTGATCTCGGTATTGCTGTACAGTTACGCCACCCAAATAAAAGGCATGCTGCTTCTGGGCAATATTCTTGTTTCGGCCCTGGTCGCTATGAGCCTGCTGGTGTTGATCCTCTTCGACATTTACCCTGCCATGGACGGAACAGTGAGTGAAGTACAACTCACTTGTACCCGCACCATTCTGGCCTACGCTGGTTTTGCATTTTTCATCAACCTCATCAGAGAAATTGTCAAGGACCTCCAGGACATCGACGGCGACAAAAACGGTGGCCGGTCGTCCCTCCCCATTGTATTGGGACGCAGCAGAACCACCTTGGTCACCTTTGTCATGGGTGTTGTAGCGCTGTTAACTGTACTTATTTATACCTATCAGGAACTATATCGATTTACCTGGGTCGCATTTTACGCGATCTTCCTTATCGCCGCACCGCTGCTATATTTTTGTATCAAAGCGTGGAACGCCGAGACCAAAAAAGACTTCAAACGATTGTCTTTGGTGCTCAAGCTCGTCATGTTCACCGGTGTTGCCTCCCTTATTTTTTATGCTGAAATCATCCCGCTACTATGACATTCGATACCACGAAAGAACTCACTCTGGAAAACGACCGAGCCCGGCTCACGCCGCTCACCATCGAGCATAAGGAACTGCTCCTACCCTTTGCCATCCATGAACCGGAATTGTGGACCTATTCGCTCATATCGGCAGCCGATGAAGCTAAAATGGACCATTATCTTCGAATAGCGATGCAGAAGAAGGAAGAGGGGGATTCTTATCCCTTCCTGGTCTGGGATAAAAAGTTCGAAGCGGTGGCCGGAACCACACGCTTCTACGACATTCAGCGGCATCACAACACCTTGCAGTTAGGATACACCTGGTACGGATCGAAATTTCAGGGTACGGGACTCAATAAAAACTGCAAATACCTACTTTTGAAGTACGCGTTCGAAACCCTCGAGGTCGAAAGAGTCGAGTTCCGGGCCGATGCCAACAACCAGCGCAGCATTGCCGCCATGAAAAGTATCGGTTGCATCGAAGAAGGGATCCTTCGCAACCATTGCCAGGGATCCGACGGTCGGCGCGACAGTATCATTTTGAGTATTATTGCAAGCGAATGGCCCGAGGTTCAAAAACGACTCGAAGATCGGATCGCATAGCGAGTTAGTATTCAGTAATAAAAAAGAAATCTCCTTTCATGCTTAGGGAACAATTAAAAGACCACCGTTTGATCCTGGCCTCCGGCAGTCCCCGGAGAAAATATTTCTTCGACGAGTTGGACCTGGAATACGTTCAAGACGTTCGGGAGGTGGACGAAGTCTACCCCGATACCCTCCAAGGCGCTCAAATTACCGATTACCTCGCCCAACTGAAGGCTTCGGTATTCCATGACCTGGAGCGGAATGATCTCTTAGTCACCGCCGATACCATCGTGTGGAAAGACGGACGAGCCATTGGAAAGCCTGTCAATGCAGCCCATGCGGCCCGCATGCTACAAGATCTGAGCGGTGAGATGCACGAAGTATACAGCTCGGTCTGCTTTACGACGGTCGAGAAACAAATTACTGTGAACGACTGCACCAGGGTTTGGTTCAAGCCGCTTACTGATGAAGAGATCGAGTATTACATAAGCCACCATCAACCCTTTGACAAGGCAGGCAGTTATGGCATTCAGGACTGGCTGGGATATATTGCCATCGAACGACTGGAAGGTTCCTATTTTAATGTTATGGGGCTACCTACCCGACTTGTTTACAAAACGTTAATGGAAATGGCTTTATGAATAGGGAGTCGTAGCTTTGTATAAAAACAAGCTATGCGCACTCTATTTAAAATAATCATATTATGCGCCGGTGTTATCCTTTGGGTAGGATGCAATCAATCCGGCAGCACCATGGCCGTGCATTCGGGCGGCACCCCGACTTCCGAAACCGAATTGGAACGGGATCTTTCCAACCAGTTCAAAGCCTATTGGTACAATGGAACAGCCGAGATCACTTCGTATCAATTGCGACAGGAACGCTATGGTGAAATGCGGGAAGGAACTGCCGTGAATGTATACGTTACCGAAGACTTTCTTCCGGATGTGCAGGTAAAAGCCGATCGTTCTTCAGCAAAAAACATACCCGTCCTAAAATTGAATTCTACCAAGAAATACTTGACCGGGATCTACCCGTATTCGGTAATGACGAGTACGTTTAGCCCCGTAACATCCAATGAGCACGCCATTAAGGTTGCACACTCCATGCAGGAATGGTGCGGCCAGGTGTACGTTCAACTCAATAACAGGAAGCACTATGAGATTACTTCGCACTCCTACTTCCAAGGTGAAGCAGACCGTTCATTCACCTTACCTAAGACCTATCTGGAAAGCGAACTTTGGAATAGGGTGCGCATCGATCCAACGACCTTACCTACGAATGAGTTCAACATCCTTCCCAGTTTTGAGTATTTCAGGATGAGCCATAGCGAAGTAGAAGCGAAGAAAGCCATGGGGCATTTGGTCCAAGGAGATTCCATTTCGGTATATACGTTGTCCTATGTCGACCTTCCCCGAAAATTGTCCATCTATTTTGAAAGTGAGTTTCCACACGAGATCGAACGATGGGAAGAGACCCATAAAAACGGTTTGATAACAACGGCCGAAAAAATGAAACGCATCAAAACCGATTATTGGAACAAAAATGGGAATACGCATCAATTCCTGAGAGATTCCCTTGGGCTATAGGCCCAATGGTTCTGCCCTTTGGTAGTGTTAAAGATATGTCAACGCAAGAGGCCAAGTATCCTTTTTCGATATCTTTGAATATCAACAAACTTTCAAACCGTGAACACTACCAAGACCCTCTTTTTGCTGTTATTTGCAGTGCTTTTTGTTCCTTTTGCCAAGGCCCAACAACCGGAAAAACCTTCGGCCTCCGAGATCTATAACGATATTCAAAAATTGAACTTCCTGGGATCCGCGCTTTATGTGGCAGCCCATCCCGACGATGAGAATACCCGACTTATCTCCTTTCTTGCGAATGATGTAAAGGCCCGTACCGCCTATCTCTCGCTCACCAGAGGCGACGGGGGACAAAACCTTATCGGTCCGGAGATCCGGGAACTGTTAGGTGTTATTCGTACGCAGGAGCTGTTAGCGGCGAGGCGAACCGACGGAGGAAGTCAGCTGTTCTCAAGGGCCAATGACTTTGGGTATTCGAAACATCCGGACGAGACCCTCTCGATCTGGAACGAGGAGGAAGTAATGAGCGATGTGGTTCGTGCCATCCGTAAGTTTAAGCCGGACATTATTGTCAACAGATTTAACCATGAAAACCCGGGGTCCACTCACGGTCATCATACCGCATCGGCCATGTTGAGCTTCGAAGCTTTCGACCTGGTGGGAGATGCAGGAAAATATCCTGAATCGGCTGCTGAGTTCGGTGTTTGGCAACCCAAGCGATTGTTCTTCAATACTTCCTGGTGGTTCTACGGTAGCCGTGAGAATTTTGCAAAGGCCGACAAGAGTGACCTCGTAGAAGTGGAGACAGGGTCCTATTATTCGAGTTTGGGACTGTCCAATGGCGAGATCGCATCATTGAGTCGCAGCATGCATAAATCACAAGGATTTGGCAGCACCGGAAGTCGTGGCAGCCAGACCGAATACCTGAAATTCTTGAAAGGAGACTTTCCCAAAGACAAAACCAACGCTTTTGACGGTATCAATACCACCTGGAGTCGATTGGAAGGTGGCGAAGCCATCGGGGCGATCCTGAGCCAGGTGGAGGCCAATTTCGATTTCACCAAACCCTCCGCCAGTGTGCCAGAATTGATCAAGGCGTACGGACTGATAAAGAACCTGAAGGATACTCATTGGCGGACACTTAAGCTGGCCGAGATCGAAAACATCATTTTGAGTTGTGCAGGCGTTTACCTGGAGGCCGTGGCCGATCGGCAGAGCACCGCACCCAATGGGAGTGTGGTGGTTACTGCGGAAGTAATTAATCGCTCCAATATTCCCATGCAACTGAATTCGATCACCTCGGAGGTCATCCAGTTCCCGTCGCAATTTGCTCCCACACCCTTGGTCGAAAATGAAAAGCAATTGATGAAAAGCACGGAGAACACCTTCACTGGCACTCAAATATCAACACCTTATTGGTTGCGAGAGCCAGGTACCTTAGGGATGTATCAGGTGGACGACACCTCATTAATTGGCCTTCCGGAGCGGGACCTTCAGTTTCCGGTAACCTTTCATCTCACGATCGCGGGAGCTCCCATGGACGTTACCAAAAACATGGTATACAAATTTACTGATCCTGTAAAAGGCGAAGTGTATCGACCCTTTGAAGTACTCCCGGAAGTTACCTCCAGTATTCCCGAAAAAGTGTTGATCTTCTCGACTGAGGAGGCACGGGAGGTGCCGGTTGAAATTCGAGCCGGCAGAGAAAATATTACCGGAACGGTCACCTTGCAACATCCTAAGGGCTGGTTGGTATCACCCGCGCAGCACACGTTCTCGCTGGATGCGGTGGGAGCCACACAGACCGTGCTCTTCAAAGTTACTCCACCACAGGGTAAAAGCGAAGGAAGTATCAAATCTCTGGTCCAGGTAGGAGATCGTTATCACAATAATGAGCTCATTACCATCGACTACGACCACATCCCTTATCAAAGCGTATTGCTGCCTTCCACGGCAAGGGTCGTGCGTATTCCCATTCAGAAGAAGGGAGAACAAATAGGTTATATCGAAGGAGCCGGAGATGCCATTCCGGAGAGTTTGGAACAGATTGGATATAGCGTTACTACCATCGAAGTTTCGGATATTTCCGAAGCCTACCTGGAGCAGTTCGACGCGGTTGTGGTAGGCATCAGAGCATATAACACAGTGCCCGAATTGGCCTTCAAACAACCTGCGTTACACAGCTATGTGAGCAATGGAGGCACCTTGTTGTTACAATACAATACCAGTCACCGACTTATTACCAAAGACCTGGCACCCTTCCCTATAACGTTGTCCAGAGAACGGGTAACCGATGAATTCTCTGAGGTAGAAATTCTTGCCAACGATCATCCCGCACTCAATTCGCCGAATAAAATTACGATGGCCGATTTTGACGGTTGGGTTCAGGAACGCGGACTGTATTTTCCAAGCGAATGGAGCAGCGAATTTACGCCGATCTTGTCCATGAACGACAAGGGAGCCCCTGCTTCAAAGGGATCACTGCTTATCGCCCAATACGGGAAAGGGCATTATGTCTATACCGGACTCAGCTTTTTCAGGGAATTGCCGGCAGGCGTATCTGGTGCCTATCGATTGTTCGCCAATTTAATTTCGCTCGGAAAATCATAAACCGGCTGTATGTAAATAAAAGGGCTTACCTTTGGGGTCTACACAGCTACTGCCCCAATAGTTCGTATCAACATTATCATCTTTAATGCATGGATAAAGAGGGGAATCAAGAAGAACACGGCGTAAAATTTGTTTGGAAAATGAGCTACACCTGGGTGTTGGTCTTTAATATCCTGTACATCCTATTCTTTTATTGGCTCATGAAAACATACGTTGTCTATGCCGGATAGTTCCATCTTACTGCACAGGATCGACTGGATCGTGCTCGCTGCCGTGCTATTGTTTATCGTGCTATACGGCTCCTATAAATCGCGTCGCAACAAAACCGTAGCCGATTATCTCAAAGGAGGCAATTCTGCCAAGTGGTGGACCATTGGCTTGAGCGTTATGGCCACACAGGCCAGCGCCATTACCTTTCTGTCGACACCGGGACAGGCTTTTCATGACGGCATGGGCTTTGTTCAGTTTTACTTCGGATTACCCATTGCCATGGTGGTGATCTGTCTGGTGTTCATCCCCTTGTATCACAAACTCAAGGTTTTTACCGCCTATGAATACCTGGAAACTCGATTCGATCTAAAAACCCGGACGCTCACAGCCATACTGTTTCTTATTCAGCGTGGACTGGCTGCAGGGATCACGATCTTCGCGCCGTCCATCATACTCTCTGCCGTTTTGGGCTGGGATCTGATCTATCTAAACGTCGTAATCGGTATCCTGGTTGTCATTTACACAGTGAGCGGTGGCACCAAAGCCGTGAGTATTACACAAAAACAGCAGATGGCTGTGATCTTTGCCGGATTGTTCATTGCGTTTTTGATTATTCTGAATTATTTACCACTCGACGTGTCATTTACGAATGCGCTCGAGATTGCCGGTGCCAGCGGTAAAATGGAGATCCTGGACTTCTCGTTCAATCTTGAAAATCGTTACACTTTTTGGAGCGGTATCATCGGCGGAAGCTTTCTGGCACTCTCCTATTTCGGAACCGACCAAAGTCAGGTACAACGGTATTTGTCCGGTAAGTCGGTGCGCGAAAGCCAATTGGGGCTCATCATGAATGGCCTGCTCAAAATTCCGATGCAGTTCTTTATTTTGCTTATCGGGGTGATGGTTTTTGTGTTCTATCAGTTCAACAGCTCGCCGCTCAACTTCAATCCGGCTGCTGAGGCCAACGTGCTTCAGAGTGAGTATGCCGAACAGTACCGGGATCTTCAAACAGAAAAACTACTGCTGGAATCGGAGATCAAAGAAGTGCAAATGGAATACGCGCGTTCCAAAGACGACTCGCGTAAGCAAAAACTCATTGGAGAGATCCAAACCCTCAATAGTTCGGATCGGGAGCTCCGAAATCGTTCGAAGGAACTGATCGAGCTTGCCAGTCCGTCGACCGAGACCAATGACAAGGACTATGTTTTTGTTCATTTTATTCTGAATAATCTCCCTCGGGGTCTCATTGGATTGCTGTTGGCCGTCATTCTCAGTGCAGCCATGTCGTCTACGGCCAGTGAGCTGAATGCCTTGGGATCAACGACGACCATCGACCTATACAAACGCAACCGGGAAGGCAGGAGTGAACGCCATTATGTACGAATGAGCAAATGGTTCACCATGCTCTGGGGGTTGCTCGCGAAGATGCTTCGCGATGCGCCGAACACTTACTTGCAG
>JBCCHR010000028.1:0-14200 GCA_039028655.1 Bacteroidota bacterium | reverse complement strand
TCGGTTTTTAGGTATTTTATGTACTTTCGCGCTAAATTGTGACTTGCTATGAAAAATTTTGCCTTCATGAGATCAATTACTCTTGCCATATTGTTGTTATTCACCGTTTTATCCTGCAAAAAGGATGACAACCCCATCAACAACAATAATAACCCTTTTCTTACGCCACCAATCGTGGATGTGAGTCTCAACCTCAACCTTCCCCAATTCAACCCATTGAAATTCCCGGGAAACACGGTAATACTCAATACACAGGGCATCAAGGGAATTGTAGTGTACAACCTCAACAACAATTTGTACACGGCCTTCGATCTTACCGATCCCAACCATCTTCCAAACGCATGTTCACGTATGGAAATAAGTGGGGTAGTCGCCACCTGTCCTTGCGACGGTGAGGACGGAGGTAATTCTTACGACCTGGTCACCGGTCAACATCAGACCGACGAGAACGCCTACCCCATGCATCAATATAGAATTAGTCGGGACGGTGATGTGATCACCATTACCAACTAAAACAAGATCGTAGCTCCCACAAGGAAGTTGATCGTTGCTTGTGGATAAAATCCGGCTCCTTCAACAGTGGTTACTAGCGGCGGATTGCTGAAATCATCGTCGAAAGTGAAGAAGTATCCGTTTGAGACGTACTCCGTATTAAAGACGTTGTTTACCAACCCCTGCAACACTACTTGCTTGGCAAAGAGCACATTTTCAATGGTGTAGTTGATGTTCAGATCACTGGTGAAATAGGCATCCAGCTTAGATACCTCACTGTCGATATTACCCATATACTGCTCGCCCACATATTTCGACAAAAATGCCAAATGCAGGCCTTTCATAGGACGGTACTCGATGATGTTCCCTGCGATCACGGAAGGTGAGAACGAAATGTTCGTATTGCCCAGGTTCACCAAGGAGCCGTCCCTGGAGGTCACAAAATCCCGGTTCTTATTTTCACTGATCGCGACGTTAGGGCGAACCAGCAAACCGTTGGTGATCGCAACTTCGGCATCCACTTCTAACCCCAATCGATAGCTGCTACCACTGGTTTGGCGAATGGGCGCACCCACATCGTCCAGAGCTCCGGTTAACACCAATTGATCCGTATAGTCCATGTAGTAGAGGTTACTGTTTACCTTCACTCCCTTGGAGGCAAATCGCCAGCCCAGCTCAAAATCGTCGAGTTTTTCGGCAGTGAAAACTCCCTGTTCGAAGTCGTTTCTATTGGGCTCGCGGCTCGCTCTTCCGTAGGAAAAATAAAACTGATTGCCTTCGTTCAATGTAAAGCTCACACCGGCCTTCGGATTGAAGAACGAATAGGTTTCGGCGGTATTGAAGAGCGCTTTGTCTGAATTGAGTCCAGACGTTCTGTAGCTTACGAATCGCCCCTGAAGATCGAGGAATACGCTCCATTGGTCGTTCACCTTGTGGGTCCCTTTGGAAAAGACGGTAAACTCGTTCTTATCCCCATTACCATCGTAGTAGCGATCGCCAATCTCACTGTCTCCGGCAAATCGAGCCCAGATCACTTCACCAAAATGGTCTCCTCCATAATAACTGTAAAACGCACCATTGCTGATATCCCATTGATCGTTCTTATAGTTCAGGTTGGCATTAACAGCATAGAAATTATTATTGAGCCAGCGACGGCGAATGAGGTCACCGGTCTCGATGGTCTCGTCGCCCACAACGATCGGGCCGATCTCATGGAACGCCAGGTCGGCGTCTTCACGGTACTGCTCGAAATAACCACGACCATGGGTGTAATTAAGCGACACCGAGCTGTTCCAGTGCTTGTTATAGCGTTGGCTCCAGACCAGTTGCAGATGATCCTGGGTATAGTCGTCCACTTCGTTGTCGTAAAAAGCGGACCTCGCCGTCATCGGTCGTATACAAACCGGCAGGATTGAATCGCCGATCGCTTTCCAGAGTGGCCGCATCGATGCCAAAGTAGGCCTGATAGGTGCGTTCCTTTCCACCAAAGGCCAGTAACTTAATGAGGGTGTTTTCGTGGGAATAGGTCCCCTGAACAAAATACGACTTGAGATCGCTGGTCGCCCTGTCGATATACCCATCCGATGCTATCTTGGACAACCTACCCGAAAACTCGTATCGGTCGTTGAGTCGGCCCGTACTAAATCGCAAAGTATGGCGAAAGGTCTCGAAGGATCCATAGCTGTTGGATACCTCGGCAAAGGCTTCTTCGGAAATGCCGTCGGTTAAAATGTTGAGGCTGGCACCAAATGCTCCGGAACCGTTCGTAGAGGTCCCTACCCCGCGTTGCAACTGCAAACTCTCCACGGAGGAGGTAAAATCGGGAAGGTTCACCCAAAAGGTCCCCTGACTCTCGCTATCGTTGTAAGGGATCCCGTTGATCGTTACGTTGACCCGGGTAGCATCGCTTCCCCGAACTCGTATCCCGGTATAACCCACTCCGGCACCGGCATCACTCGTGGTAACCACGGCAGGCAGGTAGTTGAGCAGGATGGGCAGGTCCTGACCCAGGTTTCGCTGTGTGAGCTCCTCTTTCAGGACGTTGGAATGCGTGATGGGTGAATCGGCATCGACGCGCACCGACTTCAGAAAGACGGTTCCCAAGGCTTCCACTTTGGTACTGTCCTTGGGTTGATTGTTTTCTTGAGCTTTGGAAGTGACACAAAGGATTCCGAAGAAAAATAAGGCAATAAACTGTTTCATTCGTACTACAAATTAGTTGACGAATAAAAGGGGTAGTTATTCTGCGTGTTAGTAAATAAAAAAAATTCTAAGACCCGAATTTTCGCGGTCTCGTAGTTTTCCTTGGCGGCATTACCCGCCCAGGTTCATTGGGTATAATCTCAGCCATTTGGTGTTTGCATGCCAACACCGTCTAGCACCCCTTTGAGACGAAGGCAAAAATACGAAAGGCCTCGCACAAAATCGCGGTAACCAACGCAATTTTTTTTAAGAAAAAATTTGGAGCCCCATCGAGGGATATTCGTTATCTTTAATTGTGAACAAACCTAAAAACCAATTCCCGCTAAAAATTATCTTTAGCTATCTGGTTCTCGGGGCCATTGCGGTAGTTGTGAGTTATTTTTTGTACACCGAATACAAGAATAACCTGAGTGCTGCCAACGACCCGGAAACTGCCAAGATAATAGAGACCGGAACCCTCATTAACGATGTATACGAGACCGACAGCTTCTCGCGCATCGCCCTGCTCACAAAAAAGGAAGAAGATTTTGATACCTACCTCCAAAAAACGGAGGCTTTGTATGAGAAGATCGACGAACTCAAACGTCGAATTTCGGACACCTCACAGATCAAACAGCTCGACAGTGTCAAAAAACTGCTCGCCCTCAAGAGTGATAATATTGAAGAACTGCGCATTTTCAAGCTCATCAGTGAACAGGACACCTCTTTCGACGACATTTTGCGCGAGTTCAAGAATGTGCATCGTGCTGCGGGTGCCATGTACCTGGAAGACATGGTTAAAAAGCCCTGGAAGCTCAACCCCAGGGAACGGCGGATCTATCAGGATTTTATCGACTATTTCAACAGAAATGTGCTAGATACTGTTGTGGGAAGCCCCAAAATGGATACCCTCATCAAGATGTCCCGCAATATTGTGCTACAGATCAAACGACAGAACTTCAGGGCGCGCAAAGAACTCCAGGAGAAGGAGAATGAATTGCTCCAAAATGAATTAGAGGTTTCCTCTCAGCTTCGAAATATCATTACCGACTTTGATGAAAAAATGAACCTGAACAATGCGATAGCGCGATCGGAGCGTCTCGCATCGGAAGCCAGAACCGATAAGATTCTCCGCCTGGCGGGGATTCTGGGCGCCCTGGTAATGGTGTTCTTCTCTTATTTGATCGTGACCGATTTCTTCAAAACAGAAAAGTACAAGAAACGATTACGGGAAGAAAAGGAATATTCCGAGGACCTGTTGAAAAGCAGGGAACAGTTGATGGCGACCGTGAGTCATGACCTGAAGACCCCATTGAACACCATTGTAGGGTATTCTGAGTTGTTCACCCATACCGAACTCAACGAAAAACAAGAGAACTATGCCAACCAGATCGCATCCAGCGCACACTTTATCAGTAAAATGGCGGATGACCTCCTGGATTTCTCAAAATTGGAAGCCGGTAAGCTGGTGATCGAACATGTTTCTTTCTCTTTGGAAAAACTCCTTCATCAGATAGCGAAGGCCGCCAAAGACATGCATATCCAAAAACCGGTGGACCTGCACCTATACATAGACGAAGCGCTTCACGGCCAATGGTTTGAAAGCGATCCGTTGCGAATACAGCAGGTGGTAAACAACCTGGTGAGCAATGCCTACAAATTCACCGATTCGGGCCGAATACAGATCACGGCCAACCTCTTGAAGAAAAAGAAAGATGTATACCGGGTGGAATTGGCCGTAACCGACTCGGGAATTGGGATTTCCGAAGAAAAACAACAGCTCATTTTTAAGGAGTTTACCCAGGCCGAAAAGGACACCTTCCAACGATTTGGCGGCAGTGGTTTGGGGTTGGCGATCTCGAAAAAGATCTCACAGTTGTTAGGCGGTTCGCTCAAAGTGAAAAGTACCTTGGGCGAAGGAAGTACCTTTTTCTTTACCCTGCCATTACCCGTATCCACCAAGGTGCAGCACCAGGAAAAAATGATGTCGATCACTCCCGTGCGATCCTCATTGAACGCCCTCATATTCGATGACGACCCGGCCATGCTGGCATTGCTCAAAGAGCTCTTTGAACAGATGAATATCAATGCAAACGGATTTACTTCCTTTCACGAGTTCAAAAAGAAGACCAGCTTGGATTTCGACTTTGTTTTAACGGATATCGAAATGCCTGATCATACGGGGTTCGAAATTTTGGAAGCATTAAAGGGCGGTACTGTAGCCTCCTACAAACAACAGCCCGTGATCGCGATGACGGGAACCAAGAAAATGGCACATAAGGAATACCTGGATGTGG
This sequence comes from Bacteroidota bacterium, assembly GCA_039028655.1. GTDB lineage: Bacteria > Bacteroidota > Bacteroidia > Flavobacteriales > Flavobacteriaceae > Aureisphaera. The sequence goes on along the minus strand of JBCCHR010000028.1, from coordinate 9,230 downwards.
GATTTACCGACATGCTCCAAAAACCGTTCAGCAAGAACCAGCTCATTGCAGCATTAAGTCCGTTGTTCTTGTTGAAGATCGAATCCAATCTTCCGGCCCTTGAAGTGTTTAAAAATCCGTCGCATGAGCTGTTCGACCTGTCCTTCATGCATTCGTTCCTGGGCAGTGACGAAGGGTTAAATGACGTCCTGGCGATCTTCTATCAGCAATCCGAAGATGACCTCGTAACATTACGCGAAGCCGTGCAGGAAGAAGATCACGAGGTGTTCGGGGCCACCGCCCATCGCATGCTTACCATGTGCCGCCAATTGGGTGCCAAACGGGTAGTTCCGGTTCTGGAAACCATGGAACACGCCGCTCAAGAAGACCCTTCTGCCAGCGAGATGGAAAGTTTGTTTGTAAGTTTAAAGATCGAATTGGAGAAGCTCCTTTCCGGTTTAAAAGGACGGTCGGCAGCTACAGCTTGAGATTGTAGTGCTCAATTTTATTATACAGCGTCTTTCGAGTAATGTTCAACAGCTTGGCAGCCTTGGACTTATTGTAGCTGGCTTCTTCCAGTGCGCTTAGGATGAGCTGTTTTTCATGGGCTTCCTTGGAGAAATCCTTGGGTTTTTGATTTTCTGCAGATTGCAGGACCTCTCTCGGGATCACTTCCAACGGAATTTGCGTTCCGGGCGTTAACAACACGGCCCTTTTGATCACATTTTTCAATTCTCTCAAATTTCCGGGCCAGTGGTATTTTCTGAAGGCGGCTTCCACCTGGGGCGACAGCCCGGTTACATTCTTTCCCAGGGCTTCATTGGCTCCGGCCAGGAAGTATTCAGAATACAAAAAAAGATCCTCCTTGCGCTCGGTGAGCGATGGGATCTGCACAGAGAACTCGTTCAATCGATGGTAGAGGTCCTCCCGGAACGTGCCATTGGCAACGGCTTCTTTTAGATCTTCGTTCGTGGCTGAAATGATCCGCACGTCTACCTCGATCTCGGTATTGCTCCCCACGGGTTTGATCTTCTTTTCTTGAAGTGCCCGCAGTAGCTGCACCTGGTTCTCATAAGAAAGATTGCCCACCTCATCGAGAAAGAGGGTACCCTTATGAGCGGCTTCAAAATGTCCTTTTTTGTCATGGAGGGCCCCGGTAAAACTTCCTTTCAGATGGCCAAAGAATTCACTGGCTGCAATTTCGTTGGGAATCGCTCCGCAGTCAACAGGCACAAAACTTTGACCCTTGCGATTGCTGTAGGCATGGATGGCCTGGGCTGCCACTTCTTTGCCGGTACCACTTTCTCCTTCAATGAGGACGCTCATTGTGGTTGGACCTACCAGTTGGAGGTATTGATGAAACTTTTTGGACGACTCGCTTATTCCCGCTACAAAACCGCTTTTTTTCTCCCGTTTATTTTCTTCGGAAACACTTGGGGCAGTATCCCCAGCCTTTGGTGCAGTGATCCCTTTTTTGGCAGATTCCGGTCCTTGCCGCATGACCATCAATAATTCTTCCGGGCGAAACGGTTTGGAGATATAATCGAGTGCGCCTTTTTTGATGGCCGAAACAGCGGTGCTCACATCGGCATAACCTGTCATTAAGATCACGGAAGATTCCGGCGTTTGTTGCTTCACATATTCGAGTAACTCGATTCCAGTGCCATCCGGCAGTTTGAGATCGGTGATCACCATGGGAAACTGTGTCTTCTCCAATTGTTCTTTTGCACCCTGAAGACCAGAAACACCTTGAACCACATACTCCTTTCGCTCCAAAAATGTGGTGAGCATCGTAAGGAATGCGATATCGTCTTCAACGATCAGGATGTGCTTGTCCATGGGCAGCGCTTAGCAGTTATTAAAGATAGTAAGTTATTGGGTAAAAATAAGAAGTATCGCGAGCTCCAATTCAAAAAAAATCATAAAAAAAGGGTGCCCGAAACCGGGCACCCATGCGAAGTATTGAATCTAAAAATACCTGCAGCTTACTGCTCTTTAATCCACTCACCTTGGCTGTTGGCAAAAAGGGTCTTGCTTTTCGCATCGGAAGTGGTTACAACTAGTTTGAATTCACCTTTTGCATTGGTGTAAGCTTTGGATACTACAGCGCCTTCCAGGTCTTTGGCTACAGCATCCTTTACGGCTTGGGGCAATTCAGACACCTTTACTTCTTTATAATCATCTTGCATGGAGGCTTTACGCACTTTTGTTGGGGTTTCCAGTGAAGATGATTGCGCATTAGTGACGGTCAGTGTACCAAATGCTATCGCTATGGCGATCATTAATTTTCTCATCGTAGACAATTTTTTGTGGGGATAACTAAATTAGGTTTGTTGCCAGGTATAATGAAAAATTGATACCAAAAACCACGGTTCCTTAAAAATTTCCTCAATTAGTTTGAAACTAGACCGTTAGGGTAGAACGAAAAAAACGGATGGGTCCAGTGAAGTGTGTAATGCGTATACCGAGTGTGTAAATTTTATACACTTTCTGTATAACTCAATAATCCAAAGGTGGTTTTCGATCGTGTTTCTTTTGGGAGCGATGCTTCTTCTCGCGCAGTCTTTTTTCAACGGCGGCCTTGCCGGGTTTGGTCTTCTTCCTGGGTTTTTCCTTTTTAAGGTGCTGCTCGATCAACTCCAGCAATCGGTCGATCACGGCGCGTTTATTTCTATGTTGGCTTCTGCTCTCACCACTTTGAAGGGAAAGGATGCCCTGCGAACTGATGCGATTGGCAAGTTTGAGCTGTAATCGTTCTTTTTCTTCGGCCGTCAATCCCTCCGATGCCCGCACGTCAAACTGTACTTCTACCTTACTTGAGGTTTTATTCACATGCTGTCCCCCCGGACCGCTGCTTCGAACGGCCTTGAAGGAGAGTTCACTAAGAATGATCCTGGCATCCATCAGGCATTGGGTCGATGCTCTCGTTTGAGCAGGTCGTTGACGGTCTTTACCGGATTAAAGGTGCGTAGTGGCACTTCCACAAAGATGGTGGTCCAATGCGCCATGGAGCCGTTCCAGAGGCCCGGAAACTCCAGTGCCCGTATCGCATTGCCTTGTTCGAACTTATTTGAGATGAATCCCTGGCTGGGATCGGCGTACTTGGATAGGTCAAATTTATTCCCTTTGTAATCCCGCAGACCACAAACCAGGTCGACCGGGTTAAAATGAGTCGATTCGCTCACGATGGTACGTTGTCTTGGATCGCTGTCATCGATCTGTGACTTTTCGATGATCTGCAGGGAAATGTTTCCGCGTTCATCCTTCACCCAAAACGGACCTCCGCCGGGGGCACCTGTATTCTTCACTACCCCGCAAACTCGGATAGGCCGATTCAGAAATTCCTGAATGGCCACGATCCCACCTGGCAATTCCTTTACATCCAGTTCGTTCCAGATAAACGACTGGATCTCTTTTACTTTTTCCAGGGATACTTCCCCTTCCAGGTCGTGTAAAAAACCAAAGATCTTAGACTGCAGATCGATCAATTTACCGGCCAAAATGCGCTTGTAGGTTGCGATCTCGTCCACAAATTCCCGAGCTGCAACATTGTCGATGTTCTTGATGAAGATAATATCGGCGTTCACCTCATTGAGGTTTTCAAGCAGGGCGCCGTGTCCGGAAGGTCGAAATACGAGTTGGTCGTTGGCATCCCTATAGGGGCGATTTTCCATGGTGACCGCCAGGGTATCGGTTGCTTTTTTCTGAAATGAATAGGAGATATGAAAGGTCTTCTTGGTCTTCCGACTCACACGATTCCTGATCGATTCGAACGCTTTCTTGAACATCGGCAGGTGGTGTTCAGAAAACGTAAAATGCAAATAGACATCGTCGCGCACCGAGGCATAGAACGCTGCCTCATACAACTGCTCTTCGAAGGCACTCGTGGCGTACTTCTTATACTTGTGAAAAGGGATCAGGCCCTTAGGGAATTGCCCGAAATTGAGCCCCAGTTTCTTGTCCAGCATCGCTTGAGCAAAATAGTAATATCGATGTCCCTTGGACGATTTTTTATACTGTGGAAAGTGTTTTCGGATCTTGCGTCGCACTTCGTTGATAAACGGAAAATCCGACGTACCATTGAAGAAGGTCACCAGGTCGCTGCTTTGGGTTCGCTTCACATAGTCCCGGTACAATTCGCTATCGGGATCGTAATTCTCAAGGAATTCATGCAGGAATTGAAACATTCGGGTCGCAGCTCCTGAGGCAGGTACAAACTTCACGATATCTAGACCATCCTTTCGGCGCTCGTATAGCTGCTCCATCGTGTCGCGCTCGCTGGCACCCAATTGACGGATCCCATTACCAATGGAAGCTGTTGTCACTACATCTGCAAAAGGAATACCCCTCGTAAAAGTCTCCAATTGACGGTACACCTTGTCCAACGTCAGGCCGTGCTTCTCTATTTGCTTAATATCCGATTCGGTGAGCATTAGGCTACAATTTCAATGTTTCTAAGACTTGGGCGGCCTTGTGTAAACGTTCAGTTAAACTACCTTCTAACAGGGTGTAAGAAAGTTGGTGATCTTGTAATTCGCACTCAAAAATACGAAATAGTTTTTCTCTGTCATAAGGTCGATCTCGTAATTCGTCTTCCTCCCAAGGTACATCAATTTGAGTAAGAAAATAATGATCGTAGCTATTTTCCAGGCTGGCCTGCTTGAGTAGCGGTGGACAATACCCTTCAAAGTAGTATTCGGCGTATACCTTCAATTCCAGGAGATTGGTATCGCAAAATAGATAGTCATCGGCGAGTGCTGCCTGTTCATTCTCAAGATCCATTTGCCCCCGTGCAATGAGCAACAAGTCTTCCCTGGCAATGGTACCCGCTCCGGCATCCAGTTTCTGCTGTGCAAAGGTACGTAGGTACTCCGGCACCCAATGCGTGTTGTAGCGAGCTGCCAATTCGCGTGCGAGGGTGGTCTTCCCGGTAGATTCCGGGCCAAACAAAACCACTTTTATGCAGCGGGAACTGCTTTGTCCAAGTGTTTTTTCCATGCTATATAGCCCTGAATGGCCAGTACTGTGAATATCAAATATTGAAGCGACAACATACCCCAGCCTCTGTAAGCATACAACGGTACGGTGATGATATCGGCCAGAATCCAAAGGGTCCAGTTCTCCAGCTTCTTTGTGGCCATGTACCACATGGCAGTGAAGAAGATCCCTGAGGTTACGATGTCGATATAGTTGGTTGGTTGTATTTCGGTACCATAGGCCTTATAGACCCCGTAGGTAACTCCCATGGTCAACAGGAACATGCCTATACCTATTACTTTCTCTTTGGTGTTGGTTCGGCTTACTGCAACAACGGGTTGGCCTTCCTTTCTCCTTGCCCAATTCCACCATCCGTAGATACTCATCACCGAATAATAGAAGTTCATCATCATATCGCCCATCAATTCATCGTACAGGAACAAATAAACCGTGATGGTAGTTGCCACAAGTCCTGTTGGATAGACCCAAATATTGCGTTGTTTGGCGTAGATCACACTCGCAATTCCGAAGAAAAAAGCAATAGCCTCCAGCACGATCAGATAGGCGGGTCTGGTGTAGTATGGTTGCAGGAAAAAATCGACCAGGTCGTTCATAGTGTGCTTTGGCTGGTAAAAGTAGACAAATTGAGGCAACTTCCTATCATGAAGCAGTGTCTAAGCCCCTTGCCACGCCGCCCGTTCGATCTTGTACCAACGATAAGAACCTCCATCGCCATCGTATTCATCAGTTTTGTAATAGGTCATCCCCACCTTCTCTAGTACTTTCCAGGAGCCAATATTCTCGGGCATGGCAACCCCGATGATGCCACTCAGCTTCAGTTCATTAAACCCATACTCCAGCAAGGCCGTGGATGCCTCGGTGGCCAATCCCATTCCCCAATATTCCGGTAGAAATCGAAATCCTAGGTCGGTCTCCCTGAACTCAGGAAGGTACTTTAATCCGGCAAAGCCGATTACCCGATTCTCAGGCAAATACACCGCAGCCATTCTGCCATAGCCGTAGGTTTTGTAATCTTCGAACCATACATTCCGTATCACATTTTCCACAGCCTCCCTGGTCTCAATGAGCTGATCTCCAGTATAACGCTGCACTATTTTGTTCGAACTAAATTCGAGCACCGCTTCCAAATCATCCATGGTAAAGGCTCTTAACAAAAGTCGGGATGTACGTATGGGTGTCATGGTTGGTGGTTTTCTTCAAAGTGCGTGCCCATCACCACCATATTGGCTCCGGCGGCATAGGCAATTTCCATCTGTTCCTTGCTTCGAATTCCACCTCCTACGAGCAAGGGTACGGAGATCTGTTTTCTTACTGCTGAAATGATCTCGGCCGCAACCGGTGTTTGGGCGCCACTACCCGCCTCCAGGTAGATCAACCTGGCCCCTATCAAGGTGGCCGCCACTGCCGTATCGACGATCGCCTCGACATGCTCCTGTGGCATGGCCGAAGTTTGCGTGACACGCGCCACAGCCGATTCATGACCGCCATCGATCAGGATATAGCCGGTGGCTATCACCTCGAGATGACTGTTTTTTAAAGCCTGCACCGACTTGACCTGTTGACCGATCAAATACTCCGGATTACGCCCAGAATAAAGGCTCAGGAAGAGCAAGGCATCAGCTGCCGGGGTGATTTGTTCAAAATCCCCGGGAAAAATGATCACCGGCTTTGCGGTTACCTCTTTGAACGCTCGAACCAGTGCCTCGGTAGCACCAGCGGGAACCGTACTGCCGCCCACAAAGATATGGGTGGTCTCCGGCGGAAGGGATCTAGCGAAGCTCGCCACTGTAGCGATATCAAACTTATCGGGGTCGACTAAAATGGCGAGTAGTGGTTGCCTGTTGCGGGTGGCATCTAAAAAATCACTGTAGCAACTCTTTGTTCTCATGCTTTTTTAATTTGAGCGTATGCACAGGTGAAGCCATCAAATTCCATGAAATAGACATTGTATTTGGCAAATCTTCCTTCAAAACTTACCTCTGCAGTGGTATGATCTTCCTCCAGTCGAAAATCTTCTACATAAATGTGCTGTAGAAAGCTCACCCCCTTTTCAGCAAAGCTTTTATACAAACTCTCTTTGGCACCCCACACCATGGTAAGCTTGCGCATGATGGCATCGTCATTAGCCAGGGTGCGATACTCCTGGATGGGCGTAAACTTGTGCGCGATCTTCAGGATCTTGGGACGCTGCATCTCAATATCGATCCCTACTTCAGTATCACTTAAAATAATGGCCGAGAAAGTATACGAATGGGTGATGGAAATATGTATGCCGTCGGAAAGATGGGGCTTCCCTTTCTCGTCATAGAACAGGTCGTGGTCCACGTACCCCGCCTCCGCCATGAGATGACGTACACTCATAAAACCGCGACGATGCAGGTCGCTTTTCATTCCGTCTACGCGATTCCGGCAGTGATCAGTTAACGCAATACCTTCACTCAATGCCTCAAACGACTCTTCTATCTTCCAAATGAGGACCTTAGTATTCGGATCGACTGTTATTGTTTTGAAAAGAGGCATATATTCTAAAGGATATTGCGTATTTTTGCAATCCGAAATTTGAACTTAATTTTAATTGTGCCATCCTTCGAATCATGCGGAGGTGGGATTGTAAAGATAACAATATGTCAACGAAAACTGTACCCTACGTAGCGTATAAAGTAAAAGATATTTCCCTGGCTGAATGGGGACGTAAGGAGATCGAACTTGCCGAGGCAGAAATGCCGGGACTTATGTCATTGCGTGAAGAATACAAGGACGAGCAGCCGCTTAAAGGAGCGCGTATAGCCGGATGTTTGCACATGACCATTCAAACCGCTGTATTGATAGAGACCCTTCAGGCACTGGGTGCCGAAGTAACCTGGAGCTCTTGTAACATTTTCTCTACACAAGACCAGGCAGCAGCAGCCATCGCTGCCGCCGGAACCCCTGTGTATGCGTGGAAAGGGATGAGCGAAGAAGAATTTGACTGGTGTATCGAGCAAACGTTGTTCTTTGGCGAAGATCGCCAGCCACTCAACATGATCCTTGATGACGGTGGGGACCTTACCAACATGGTACTGGATCGTTACCCAGAATTGGTAGAAGGAATTAACGGGCTATCCGAAGAAACCACCACCGGCGTACACCGCTTGTATGAGCGTATGGAAAATGGAACGCTTCCATTGCCTGCGATCAACGTGAACGACAGTGTGACCAAGTCGAAGTTCGACAATAAATACGGATGTAAAGAAAGCGCCGTGGATGCAATTCGTCGTGCCACTGATGTGATGCTGGCCGGAAAACGCGTTATGGTTTGTGGTTATGGCGATGTAGGAAAAGGAACGGCAGCATCCTTCAAGGGAGCCGGATCTATAGTGACAGTTACCGAGATCGATCCTATCTGTGCCCTTCAGGCCGCCATGGACGGTTTTGAAGTAAAACGTTTGGAAACTGTGGTGGGTAATGCCGATGTGGTGATCACCACTACCGGAAACAAAGACATTGTTCGTGGCGAGCACTTCGAAGCCATGAAAGACAAGACCATCGTTTGTAACATCGGACACTTCGATAACGAGATCGACGTTGCCTGGTTGAACAACAATTTCGACCGCGTGGAGATCAAACCTCAGGTGGATAAGTACAATGTGAATGGTAAGGATATCATCCTATTGGCCGAAGGCCGATTGGTCAATCTTGGATGTGCTACCGGGCACCCTAGTTTTGTGATGAGTAACTCCTTTACCAACCAGACCCTCGCTCAGATCGAGTTGTGGAACAATCTCGAAAACTACGAGAACAAGGTATATATGCTTCCTAAGCATTTGGACGAAAAAGTGGCCAAACTGCACCTGGCCAAAATTGGCGTGGAGCTCACTGAGCTGCGTAAGGACCAGGCTGATTATATTGGTGTGAAGGTAGAAGGACCTTTCAAGCCTGAGTACTATCGCTATTAATCGATGCGAACACATTCGCGATGTAAATCGCAAAGACCGAAACCCTCACCACAGCGTGAGGGTTTTTTATGAACTGGCTTAGTTCGCCAGTTTAATAAAGATGAAGAGCGAATAACACTTTAAAGATCGAGCCACTTTTTAAAATTGCTGCAACGCTCGCGTGAAACGATAACCGATTCTTTCTCCACCGGCAGCAGCTTTAGCAGTAATCGGCTGTTAAAATAGGTGTGAATCTCCTGAACAGCCTGAACTGAAACCATGAATTTTCGGTTAATGCGAAAGAACTGTACTGGATCAAGTATGTCTTCCAATTGATCT
>JBCCHR010000027.1:0-14378 GCA_039028655.1 Bacteroidota bacterium | reverse complement strand
GTCCATGGAACAAGGCGCGATAGCCAGCCTTCACACGGGACTTCATTCCCCATTCTCCCAGGACTTTGTCGTTGTGTTGCAGCCAGACCTCTAGTTCGTTGATGTACTTGCGCGTTTTTTCATTGAGCACCAGGTCATCCCAAGTAAGTGGTGTTTCGAGTTTTTCGGCTGGAAAATCTGTGCTCAGTTTGGGTGGTGGTACCGATCCGGTGGTCAATAGATGCGCTGCATCCTCCTGGAGTAATAACTTTCCGCTCATATGAGGCTCGCCCGGCGGAACCTTGTCCAGATAAAGTATGGCTTTCTCGGCAAACAAATGGTCTTCCGTGAAATAGTCAAAACAATCGATGCGATCCTCCAAAGTGTCTCCACCCAGGATGAATTGCACCGTTTCTCCGGTGGGAATGATCCCACGATGATTTTTCGCCTTCGCACCCCCAAAAACCGGGAAATCGGTGCCGTTAGGGAATTCACCCGCAACGATCTCCAACAAAAATTCGGGTAAAAGGTGAGGAGCCAACGCTAAAAAAAGAATGATGGATTCCCTGGCATCTAATGCATTTTCCCTCGCAAAGATGGCGGGTAGGGAATCGCCCATATTGTCCAGGGAAAGCTGAGGTGTCTCCTCGTCAAAACTGGCGGTTGGATGACCAATACGCCAGGTGATGACCTCCCGCAGGAACGAAAAAATGGTATTCAGGTCTCTATGTTGCAATAAGGTGGGCAAAAAGCTTTAATTACGAGGACAATGTACTCGATAGTTCAACGCGTGACAAGGGGATTTTCCCTTAAATTTAAGGGGAATTACCTAGTATTCCCCAATTCGTATTGTCTACTTAAGTGACTAGTTTCCAAAATGCAATCATTGGAATGTTTTGTGGAACTTCGACCGGTTGTTTGTTATAGTTTGAAGTGAACTCGTCCTTAACTTTTCTGATGAATCGCAGATCAGAATTTCGTAGTACGTCGCAAACCATTCAGCAATAAAAAACATTACACCATCGAAACGCCCTGAACGGGTGTGAGACCGCGACATTGCGCCGATTTCCATAGATTGTACACTTCCCTGGCTACGTAAATGGACGACATACCGGAAGGATGTCGGGCAAAAAAGCGACTACCACCCAACTGCGCTTCCGATACCCCAAACACTCCGGTAAATGTAGAAAGAACCGTTCCGCAACTTGGGCAAATCGCTCCTTGCTGCTCGCTGTTGGCAGGTATTAAAACTGAAGGGGTGACCATGAGTTGATACACCTTCTCAGATACTTCGTTGCGCTCGTTGAATACCTGAACCAGGGAATACCCTGGAAGTTCCCCCATTTGGTCGAGCAGCCCGGCAACTTCGGTCGAGATCAACAGGCCGCCGTTGGGTAGATTGATAACATCTAACCCCTTCGGCTCGTGCCGCGCGTTCACTTCATTATTGGCATCGAGATATGCCTCATTAATTTGTACCGACTGCAATTGTATTTGCAAATGCGGGTGTTGGGTGCCGCATTCCAGGCATTGTTCGTTGCCATCAAAGGCGGTCTCCATATTAAGTATAAATTCCTCAGGATAGCCATCACCAATGATCTGTATAAAATCATGCGATTCAATATCGGCAGCACTGAGGTCCTGGGCCAAGCTGGCAATGTGAATCCAGCCATCGGTGCGATGTTTTTCCTCCAGAGATGTTCGCAACATTGCTATTTCGGGGTCATCCGGATTGTCAAAATAAATCACAAACTCGCCCATTTGATCTGTATGGAACTGATGGTCATGAGATGTATTCCAATCCTTCACGAATGCACCGATCTCCTGCCAGGTCTGCTCGCTCGGCTGCTCAAATTCCAGTAGTATGATCTCAAGTACTTCGTTCATTCGTTCACGATATTCAACAAGGGTGTCATTCAATTGCTAATGTATGTTATTTACGGCTCCGTTCAAACCTGTATTGTAGGCACTGGCAGGCATTTTAGGCAAACTGTTGGCTCGATAATGCCTGTAATACAACTCCAGTTGATTTCTAATGCGACGTCGCAATACGGCATCGTTGGCTCCTCCCGTGCGCATACGATTGATCAACAACTGGTTACCGGTCGCCAGGGTGTTACTTCGATCGATCCGGTTCCCCTGAAGCAAGGTTCTGTAATAACGGCTGTTGTTCAAATAGTTTTCAATATATGTGTGGATACCGCCGATAGGACCCTGGTTTCCATGGAATTCCCGCAAGTGGATGTTTTGATCTACAGGTAATAGGGTCTGGATCGCCGGGCCTCCGATAAATTTAGGCCAGGTATGATGACCATGTTTGATATATCTATTCGTCTTTACACAATAGCGCAATACCTTGGGGCCACCCGGCTTCGTGTGGTTGTTGGGCACCCACTTGTACGGAATATTCTGTGTTTTACAGTCTTTCTTCTTTTTCTTTTTCTTCTTCTTCGGATTCCGTACGGGAGTTGGAATAATAATAGGTCCAATACCTGGTCCTGACTGAGTTCCCGGAGCTCTTCCAACCGGAGGAGCAGGTTTTGGGAAGGGGATCACCTTTCCTGGCTTAGGCGGAGTAATGATCTCTGGGTATTCCCATGGGACTGGTTTGCGCATCTGACCGCCACGGCCCATCGTTGGTTCTCTAAATCGTGGTCCTCTTGGCCCAGGCCTTGGTGCAACGGGGCGTGCAGCCGGTGGATCCAAAAATACAAGTTCACCGCCACCACCGCGACCGCCGCCACCTGGTCCTTTCACAGGAGGTTTAGGTGGTCGGATAGAACGTATCAGGTTGAGGATCACATTGGCCAATTTGGAGGCAACCCAGCCAACAAATAACAATACAACAGTTACACCCATGCCAATGAGACTGTCGGCCAGCTGACTGTAGTCGTCTTCTTTTTGGTCGTTGGTTTGGTTGCCTGTAAACAGGTCCACTAGTACTTTTACAATAGTGGCGATATGCGCCAGCATAAAGGACCCTACCAGGATCTCGCCAACGGCCATCCCGGCGGCAAATCCGGCTCCCGCTCCGGCCAAACCACCTCCTGCAGCGGCAGCGCCACCTCCGGCAGGTGCTGCCAGACCTAATGATACCGCGGCCGATGCAATACCACCGATCACCCCGGATGCCACAGATCCTCCCGCCGCACCGAGTAAGGTAAGCGCCAGCGTGATCCAGCCTAGCAGGGCCATTCCTATATTGGTGATCCGTCTCCAAAGCGCCAGCGGAATGTCCAGCAAATGCAATAAATTGGTATATAGATCATGCAGGAAGCCCAGCGGCTCGGAAATTGGGTTTCGAGTGAGGAACAGGTTGTTCAACACCCCGGCCATATCGACCATAAGGAAATCGACGATCTCTCTCCCCACCGTTGGCCAGGGCCAGATGATGGTCCAAATCAGGTCTTTGATCATTTGCCAGATACTCAGGGAAGCCCACTTGGCCATAATGTGCCGTGTAAAACCGTCGTACACGTCATACATGGAGGCAGTGCCCATGGCCGAACGCTGGATCACCGATGGATCCGCTTTCTTCTGAACTGTGGTCGCCGTTTGAGGTCCTGCAGATTCACCAGGTGCATTTTCGCGAGCCTTTTCGCCACCGATACTGATTGCCTTTCCGGGCATTTTCTCTTCGAGTGGTTTGGCCAATGCATCGACCAAGGGCACCATGGCCGAATCGGGATCGGCAACGGCCTGTTGCACCGATTTGATAAAGGGCGCGTACTTGGCGATCTTGTTGACCAATTTATCGATCGAGAAACTGCTGAATTTCTTCCACAGTCCTTCAAGGCCACCCACAAAACGCCGGATCACGCCCATGACCCAACCCTTGAGTCGTTGCCACAGACTTACAATACTTTGCCAGAATTTTTGAGCAAAGGCCTTGATTCGTTCCCAAACTGCAGTAATGCGTTGCATAATGCCACTTAGGAAGGTGCTTACCTTATTACGCAAGGCGTTCCAACCGGATTGAATGCTGTCCCAGATCCTCTGTCCCCAACTTACAAGGCCACCTAGTAACGATGCCAATCGACTGGCAACTCCTGATACTATACTCGACATCTCACCCGAACTCTGGAACAGTTTGTTCCAGGCAGCTGATATTTTTTGCTGAATCCCCTGGACGGTATTTCGCACTCGGTCGAAAACGGCTTTTGCGCCAGCGGATAAGTTTTGGAATAAGGCTCTGAAACGACTACTCAATCCTTGCCACAAGGCACTCATACGTTGCATGACCACTTGCCCAGCCAGTTGCACGCGTTGCCAAATGCCTCCGATGACCTCCTTTACCGTTCCCCATGCCGATCGTATTGAATCGGCATCCAGGTTTTCCAATGAGGCGGAAATCGACCTCACGGGAGCCATAACAGCACCCATGGCGCTGCTCACTACACCCTTGATCCCGTTGGCCATATTGGTTGCCATTTGAGACACCGAATTCCAAGCACCCTGAAGACCGGATAGGGCGGAAGTAGCCATATTTTGTAGTCCGCTCGTTAATCCGGAAACGGTATTCAACACCCCATTGAAGGCACCGGTTGCCATGGTGCTAAGACTGGTCCATCCGGATTTGAGTCCGTTTACGACCGAATTAAGACGCGACTTGATACCACCAAAGATTCCACCATCATCTTCTTCACTCATCTGGAGATTCGGTGCCAATTCCTGGGACGCCATCGGCATCTCGTTTGGCGGCACTTCAAATCCGGTATCGGGCTCTGTAAAATGGGCCGGCAATGAATTTGCCGAATCCTCCGGTGGAGGAGGTGGCTGTAAGGAGAAATCCGTGGATTCACTCATGGAGCCGGAAGCTTCTTCAGGTTCGGGGTCGTTGAGTAATCCCGGATCAGCTTCTGTTTGAGGCATTTGTGCGTTGAGCTCCAACGGAATGCTCTCATTGATGCCTTCCGGACGCTCAGCAGAAGGAGGGACTTCCGGAGCTGTGGCAGTCGATGGCTCATCGGCAGGTGCCGTCTCGGCAGTGGTAATCGTTGGATCGGGTGCTTCGGTCTTTGGAGGATTGTCCGGATCGGCCTTTCGCTGTACCTGGCCGGTTTGCTGGACTACATGAGTAAGTTCATGGGCTAGTAAATGCTTGCCTTTCTTGCTGGAGCCATCAAATTTCCCCTGGTTAAAATAGATGTCATTTCCGTTGGTGAACGCCTGTGCCCCCAGGTCTCGATTCATCATGATGGCACGGCTGTCTGTATGAACGCGCACCTGGCTGAAGTCGGTGCCAAAACCGGATTCCATTTCGTTCTTAAGCCCCTTATCCAATGGTGTTCCTGATCCTTTGGAAGACTTGAGCGATTCCTCAACGCCACTACCAGTATTGGCTTTTTGAGGAGCTTCCTTTTTTTGAACTTCTTCGAAGGGAACCTTTTGAACGGTTTGCTCTTCTTCACAAGCCTCACATTTTTGCTGTATTTCTGTGGCTTGGGAAGATGACGTCTCTTCCTCCATCTCCTGTTTCTGAATAGGCTGTTCCTCCTCAGCGACAGCTTGTTTCTGAACTGGCTGTTCCTCTTCGGCAATCGCATCGCTCGCCTCCTGCTTTTGAACCTCGTGGCTTTCCTCTTCGCAGGCTTTGCATTTTTCCTGAATGGCCTCGTCTTCTTCCGGGCGCAGTTGAACGACCGGAGTGATGCTATCGGCTAATGGTTTTTCCTGGATGGTTTCGGTCTCTTCCTCTTTCGAAACATCCTCGGTAGCCACGCGTTGAACCGTGGGGCGTGATTTACCATTAAAGGCGTAGTTATTTCCGAAGAAAGAATCATTGCCATTGGATCTCTCGACTACCTTGTCGGCAACCGCATCGGCTTCTTTTTCGTACTTATCGTCTGATTTGCCAATAGAAAGCTTCGCCTGCACCCCAAAAAAAGAATCATTTTCTTTCTTTTGCTGAACCGTTTGGTTGCCTCCTTTTTGTATGTTGTTTTTAAAGAATACCGGCATGCACGGGTATTGTTTGCTAATGGTTTGATGTGTTATTCAACGAATGTTCAACTCCCCACTTTGGTCAGCATCATGCTCGGTCTATCACCGGGTAGGTGTAATGTAAAGCAATATCCGCATAGTTTGTATGGGTATAACCCCCGAACTGCATAGGGGTTTTTCCTTTTTTTCATAGCTACGAATGCTTCCGAAGAAATAAAAAGAGATGTACACCAACGCTATTCCCGATGGTACAATCGTCCTGAATGCGGTATTTGCTGTTCCAATTGCATGAGACGTCTCATGGTGTTGTTAGCGGAGATCGATCGAAGCTTACTGCCCGAAACCTTCATAGCTTCCACATACTGCGAGAGTAACATCTTCCATTCGCTGAGGAAGGCGTTCCTTGAAATCTTCAACAGACTTAACGGGACATATGCATCTTGATATGCCCCGGAAACTCGACGGAAAGCGGCATGCAGGGTAAGCTCATCTTCCTGGGTCGTAATATCGATCTCAAGATCAAGGTGGACCGTTTTGAACAGTGCATGATGCTTCTTTTTTTTATGCTGAATGGCTTCGAGCATTTCCAACAGGTCTTCAGCAATAAAAGGAATATCCTCGGTATAACTCAATCGAAACGGCACGCCGTTCCACAGCAGGACAGCGTACTCTTTATTGTTCCTGAAAATATGCTGATAGGCATCTGAAATGGACGAAAATTCGAGCCGTTCTTCGTGAAGGCCTTCGACAAAACCTACCTGCACTACCAGGGAGGTGAGTTCGGGTCCGAGAATGGAATATTCGGGATGGTGAAAAGATTCGTTATTCGACATAGAGCAGACCGTATGAATCGATGGATGCTTCCACCCGGGTTAGTAATTCGTATCTGCGTCGTTCAACACCATCTTGTACGCGGTGTCCGGAACTTTCGACAACTTCGATGAGTTGGCGGAACAAGGTCTTCCATTCCCTCAAGAATTGCGCTCTGGACATGCGTATCTCACTCTGCCGGCTTAAAGCATCGGCTAAAGGCCGATAGAGATATTCGAACGATTTAAATGCCCCATCAATGGACAGGTCGTCATTTTCCCATTTTGCGGTGAGTTGCACCTCCATTAACTGGTTGATGAGCGTCGCCTTGGTGCTACCCTTGGGTTCTTTTTGCAACATCCAAACCAACGCGAGCATGTCGTTGAAACTGCGATAAAGATCTTCCCGATAGCGAAGCCGAATAGGGATATCGTTCCAAAACAAGTATGCAGACTCTTCCACCTCGCGAAACACAGCAAGGAAAATATCTTGCATTTTTTCAAACTCCCTGGGAGTGTCCTGTATAATTTTAGGATGTCCTAATTGAACCGTGAACATAGCTGTTGTTTTTTTGCGCCTATTGGGTAAGCATCCATTCCAATTAGGCCTGTCCCCTTTGTTCGATGGCTTGCAGACTCTGTTTGGCGTACCTCAGGTCGTATTCGTCATAATGATTTTCAACGACCTCCTGCAGTGCCTTTTTAGCCTCCTTGAGCTGCGCCTGGAACCTTCCCACCAACCGGATGGCCGCATTTCGTATCAGGGCTCGTGGATCGTCTACGTAGAACAACACTTCATCCAGACCCTCCTCGAATAGCACCTCGCTCTCCCATAAACCCATCAACAAGGCGTACAGCGATTCCTCTTGCTGATCCTCAGCACGTAATGATGAGATTAGATGGCTTGAAAGATCTTTATCCTGACTATTCTTGAGTAGGAAAGTAAGCACCTCAAAGGCGTATTTGCGTAGCGCCGGTTCCTTGTTTTCGACCAGGATGTCAAGTATGGGTTGCATAATTGACAGATCGTCGAGCTGTTTGGCTTCGGCATAAGCCTGCCAGGATTCGGTCTCACTACCCACCACGGCATCCTTATCATGCCAACCAGCCAAGCGCTCCAGCAAAAGCTGTGGATCGCTCATTCGCTTTTTTTTTCATGGTATCGGTCAACCGACTTTATATTTTTGATATATGTGGTGTACTCTTCCGCACTATTCTCTTCGGAATCATCCGGGAAAACAGTTTCTTCACAACGCACAAATACAACCTTGGTGTCATCCTCGTCATATAGAAAATCCTTTACTTTGGCGACAAAGGGTTCCACTCGTTTACTTTTCATAGCGATCTCGGTTTTGAACTCTTTGGTTTGCATGATACCAAGTCGCATAAATAATTTATCTGTATCCATAGGTCTTCTATTGGTCTAAAGTTACTTATAATTTTGAGAAATCAATAAAGTCTACACCGTACCGTTTCATCGCATTCAACACAGCCGGACTGGCACCGTCGAGTAGTTCGTAGGTAACCTTGCGTCCTGTCTTTTGTGCGAGTTTGGCGTAACGGATTATTTGGTCTTCGACCTCAGGCGTTAGACTGATCTTACCTGATTTCGACTCGATATAGCTAATCGGTGGTCCGGCGTCTTCGAGGTCGGGGGAGACCTTGATCTTCTCGCCGTCCAGTTCAAATTCGATCTTTTCTGCCGGAGTACGTTGTCGAACACCTTCACCTTCTTTCAATTTTCTGCCAAGTTGTTCTTCCAGTTCAGCGTTGCGCTGTGCTGTTCGAGTTTCCTCAAACGCTCCTCCTGCCTTGTTGTTCTTACGACCCCTGTCGTAACGTTCCGAGTGCTGTACTCGCTCTCTCTCCCGATGCTCCTTGAAGGCATCTTCACGTTCCTTGACGTATTTCGGATCGGATGGGTCGCCACCGTTGATATCGTCGTATTCTTTGTTGAACTTGCTTTCCGACTCGGCTCGAGGATTCCGTTTTTCGAAAGATTCCGCCTTGGCCTTGCGATGTGCGACCGCTTCCGGAGAGTTATTGGTAGGATCATTATACGAGTCGATCTCTGCCTCTGCGTCTTTAACCTTCTGTTGGGTAGCCTTTTTCTGCTCAGCCAATTTTGCATGTTCGGGCGATCCTTCTGCTGGAGTGTCATTGCGTCCTTCACGCTTTCTATTGGCCTCGGTTTTCTTACGCGTAGCATCGTCGATCTCCAATCCTCCGGATCCGTTCTTGTTTTTGTATCGACCCGTAGCTGGATTGAGCTCGAGGTCGGGATTTCGTACGTCTGCGAGCACTGCATCCACGTCTCGGGCACCGCTCTTGTTCGCTTCGTTGAAATCGCGCAGACCCTGGGCCTCGTCCGGTGTGATATCCCCATTTTCCACTTTCTTCCTGATCTCGGCTTCGAAATCTTTCTGTCGCTTGGTATGGTTTGGATTGTCGGGCGGATGCTGTACCGCTGGTTCGGCAGCCGGTGCTTCTTCCACATCTTTTTTGGAGCCTCCTTCGGAGTCGGCAATGTCTCTTTCCGCGTCCTGTTGTGCTTTTTTCCTGTTCTCCGGGGTATCGTCGAAGGTTCCGTGCTGGCGCAACATATCGTCGTTCTCGTCCAGCCACCTGCGCACGTCATCCGGTAATTCGGCTTCTCCAATGCCACATTCTTTGGCAGAGAAGCGACACCAGCCCTTACCATCTCTTCTTCGTCTATAGGTATGACCGTTCGAACTGATCTCCACATCGTGCGTCTTGAAATGTGGCGAGTCGGGATCGATCGCCTTGGGGGTGCCATTGGCAGTTTCCTCCAGGTCGATCCTTCTTTGTTCCGGAGTCATTTCTTCCAGTTTCTTGCTCTTATTGGCATCAAGAACATCCTGTCGCTGCTTCTTAGAACCTGGCGTTTTTGGAGCGTCCGGTGCATCCGTTCGCTTGAGGAAGCCAGAGATCTTCTTCTTGAAGGCTACAAGCCCTTGTTTTCCTCCGGCGAACAATTTCTTGGCTCCGGCAGCAGCACGGGCAGGTAGTTTGGCAACGGCGCTTAATCCTTCTTTGGCACCATTCAGGGTTTGCTTCGCGAATGCTCCCGGGGATTTCGGAACATTCTTCATAAACGCTCCTGATTTCATAACTGGACCCATTTTCACGGCACCCACGCCTTCTACAACCGCCATGGCTCCGGTGAATCCATCGGAGGCGTTTTTCTTCATTTGCTCGGTGTTACCAAATAGCTCACGAGCCGTGGTAGCCGTGCCTGCGTCGTTCAGGTTCTTAATGTAGGCCAGGCTATTAAAGTACACCGACAACAACCCTGCAATGATAGCTCCCCAACCGGCATAGGTCATAACGGTTCCCATCCATCCAATAACCGGACCGGTAATAGGAGAGAGGGTTCCCCAAGAGATGATGGTAAGTGCAACCATTAACGCGGTGATCATTCCGGCTATTCCTAAAATTGAGGAGAAGACCATGGCCAAGCCCGTTGATATGTCGGCCGCGATCTGTAACAAGTTGCCCAACGGGTCTTTTTCCCAAGCCTCCGCGTTAAAAATGTTGGCGACGCCGCTGAATGTTTTTTCGAATCCACCCACCACACCTTGCAACGAGGCCATTGGATTGATCATGCCTTCAAGCATGCCCTTGGCCATTTGCTGAACGCTAATGTTTTTGATATCATCGGTGATCGACTCGGCCACCAGCTTCTCAGCCAACATACGTTGCTGCTCTGCCGATAGGAATGTCATGTTCTGATCAGCAATATCAAGCACGCCGCCCAATCGCGTTACACGTTGCTGATCTACCGCACTAATCTGATCTTGTCGCGGATCCCCCGGACCGTTGTCTCCCGAGCTTAGTTTTACTTCCAGACGCTTTCCTTCTGTTTCGGCGGTGCCGTCGTCCGGAGTTTCGGAGATCATTTTTTCAAGTGCCGCCAGCAATCCTTTCTTCTCTTCTTCCGGTAGGGTGTCGATCTGAGCTTGTTGCTCCTCTTCCGGCAAGGCAGCCAAACTGAACAATTGAAGCTCCTCTGGCGAAGCTTCTTGCTGTTGTTTCTCTTCCTGCTCTTTCTTGACGCGTTCTTCAGCCGCCTCTTTACTCTCAATGGCTGCCATTCCCGCCAGGTATTCGTCCTGCAGCGCATTGAGCTCGGTCTCCATCACAATGGTAGCAGCTATAAGCTCGTCTCCGCTGGCAGCGGTTTTTTGAGAATGTTGACGTATGAGATCTGGACCTGCCGCAGAATTGTCAATACTGGCCTGACTCTGTTCGTTCAATCCCTTCATCTCGGCCACCCTGCCATCCAGTTGGGCGATTACCGAGTCGGTCTCCCCGATCTGAGTCTCCGATTGTTGGTTGTCTGCGGAAGCCTGCTCGGCATCGGCAATGTATTGTGTGGCCCGTTCCCCCGTTTGTGTAATGGCGTCGTCCATAGACTGGGCTCCCTGGGCCGTTTGGTCCATTTCTCCACTTTGTTGCTCGGCATCGGCCCTGGCATCGGGATCGTCCGGAATCTCACTCTTACTTTGACTCGCTTTCGAGCTGGCATCACTCGCCAGGGCACCGGAATCACTTTTCCCTTCGTTGGCTTCTGCTACTAATCCGGGTGCCTCATTGGCAACAAATTGTTGACGCTGCTTACTTTCGTCCAGGGCTTTCTTAGATTTTTCCGAGATCTCCTTACGTTCGGTGTTCTGGTCCTCGGTCATCTGGGTACCTTCCTTGGCCAGCGCAAGGTCTTGTCTACTGGTCTCGAGCGAAGCATCCAGCCCATGAGACTGTATTGTTTTCTCAGCCGCATGCTTCTTCATCTCATACCCCTTTTCTCGAAGCATTTCTCCTATATAGCCCAATCCGCGAACCTGGGTGTCAATATTGGCTTGTCTTGGGATATCCTTACCGGCGCTGTCTTTCGGAGCCACCACGTTTGGATGTTTGAACGGTTGAGGTTGATCGGGTATGGGCACTGCATTGGCTGTCTGTAGGGCCGCTTGCGAACGTTGCTCGGCTGCATCTGCTTCACCAAGGTTGGAATTCTCAGCTTGCTCGCCACCTTCGCCTTCAGCTTCTCCGGCTGGGGCTTCGGCTGATAATTGATCGTTCATTTCTGCCTTTTGTCCCTCGATCTTATCGACCGCTTCGGCTCCCCGGTCTACCTCAGGCGAGGACACCCCTTCAGATTGTACCGAACTTTTTTCGGAATGAACTTCCCCACGTGGTGGATCTTTTTTCTCCTTGATCTCATCCTCATCAAGATCTCCACCGTCTTTTACACGATCGTCATTGTTGATCTTATTGTTGGATTTACCCTCCACAGCGGCTCCATCACTCGGTTTTTCCGGATTGCCCTCCGGGGACGCCTTTTTCTCAGGAGCCGTAAATTTTTGGATGCTGGTGCTGGTCGCTCCCTGTTGGATCGTATGGGTAAGTTCGTGGGCCAACAGATGCTTACCACCACTACTGTCGGGATCGTATTTCCCCTGGTTGAAATAGACATCACTTCCGTTGGTAAAAGCATGGGCGCCCAGATCCTTGTTCATTTGTACGGCACGCGAATCGGTATGGATACGTACATTGCTGAAGTCGGCCCCAAAACTGGATCCCATTTCCTGCTGCGTCTTTGGCGACATGGGACTACCGCCACCCTTCGAAGCGTGTAGCGAACTTTCAATTTCGGCTGTACCGGATGAACCCTCGCCTTTCATTTGCAATGCCGGATCCAACTTCGACTGAATAGGCGGCAAGCTTTCCTTTTCCTTCTTTTCCTCTTTTTCAGGAACAGGGAGATCCGTGGCTGCAGGTTTTTCACCCGCAGTACCTTCTTCCGCAGGGGCTTCTGCCGGAGTTTCTTCTGTAGCAGCTTCCTGGGGAGCCGCCTCGGCATCCATTTTTTCCTTTTCTTCCTTTACGCCCTCAGGGATTGCCGGGAATTCGATGGCTCCTTTACGTTGGATTGGCGTTGATTCTTTTTGCTGAATCGATTCTTCCTGCTCGCAGTCTGCGCATTTTTCCTGAATAGGAGGAAGGTCCTCTTTTTGTTGAACTACTTCCTCTTCTTCCTTCTGCTGAATGACCTCTTCCTGCTCTTCCTTTTTCTGAACTTCTTCGTCTTCCTTTTGCTGAACAACCTCTTCCTCTTCCTTTTGCTGCACATCCTCGAAAGGCATCTTCTGCACCATATTTTCCTCGGTTTCGCATTCGGCACATTTCTCTTGTACCGTTTCATCTTCATCATTGGAAGCTAGCTGAACGACCGGGGTGATGGATTCGGCCAATGGCTTTTCCTGGATTTCTTCTTCACCCTCCTGCTTTTGAACCTCTTCAAATGGCGATCGTTGTACGATCGGCTTGGGACTAGGAGGGAAGAAGGAATCGCCTCCAAAGAAAGCGTCCTTCTTTTGCGTTTTGGCCACTACCTGATCTGCAACCGAATCGGCTTCTTTTTCAAACTTATCGTTGGATTTACCAATAGACAACTTGGCCTGAACCCCAAAAAATGAAGAAGGAGATCCCTTTTGCCTGATGGCATTGGGCGTACCGGTTTGAGCGCTATGTGTGGCGAAGGCTTTCATTTACAGCATTACGGGCTAGGGGTCCAGGGCGAACAATCTCGTGTAGCATTAGGCAATGCACCGTAACCATAGGTGGCTTCAGTGTGCGTGCAATTGGCATCGGCGTTGTGGTTTATATATCTGGCGGTATGGTGTCTGGCGCCCGCATCGTAGAAGTCATTAAATAGGCGATATTCCTGGAGGAATGCCTGCGCACGTGAAGTCCTATTTAACTCTAGGTCCAAGTTGAGATCGCAATTGTTGGTTGGACCAGAAAGTTGTCTGGGCAACCTTCGTACCGCTTGTTGGTGGCCCATTACGTATCGGTTGAAAAGACATCTGTAATCGAACGCGTGTTGCTGTTCCGCAGTCATCAAACTTGTATAGAACTGATGATCGTTGGGCCTTCCATGCATGGTGGCTACGGTGGTTCCATTCTGAAGGCAGTTCCTATTCACAGCCAAATTCGCGTTGAGCACGTCCACAAGACTTGACCTTGGAACGGTTCTGCTCCAGGGTGGTCTCGTTAATACGCGCATCCTTGGGTGCACATTCACAGTAAGATCCCTGTTAGTTATGATGCAGTTACCACGCCAGTCCATGCTATATTGTGGCAAGGGAAATAGTTCATTTTTAAGACCATCGATTCCATTCTTATTGAAGTAGGAGACCAGTTCCTGTCCATTGATCATGAAAAACGAAATTCCAAAAACATCTCGGTCTTGTTTTGGATAGGTGGCAGAATCCAGTGGATCGATATCTCTTAGCAATTCGTCGGCCCCAAAAATGGGTGTTCGTTGTATAAAGGGAGCCCCTAGGGAATTTCGAGGCGTTTGAGTTACTCGATGAACCGGTAAGTGGCCGCCAGGTTTCCCAATGGCTGCCAGTCCATTGGCGCTCAATAGTTCCCTGCGTTGCACATTAGGAGTTCCTGCGGTACTTGGGCTTCCGGATCCTCCAGGATTGGTTTGACTAGGTGTAATAGTGTCGCCTCCCTGTAAATGAATGATCCTATACGTCGCACCTGTTCCCACCGTTGCGGCAAAAGTGGCATAGCTCTCGGCATTCGTCAACGGATTAGGTCCGGGATAATTAC
>JBCCHR010000026.1:0-14395 GCA_039028655.1 Bacteroidota bacterium | reverse complement strand
GTTCACCTTATATGGGTTACAATTTGATGTATCTCCGTCGCTTGATTTCGTAATTGAAATTTCAGCATTCTGACACAATACTACGGTCTCAGAATCGGTATCGTTTACATTAAACGAAGCCGCAGACCCCATCACGTTACCGTCTGCTTCGGCCGTGTTATCCACCTGTCCGTTGATAATATCTGATTGTTGAACGGTGTAAGTAGCTGTGTAGATCCATGTTTCACCCGGATCTAAAATATTGTCATTATTGGTGTCTCCTGAATCCGGCCCTGGGATCGGGTTAGGACTGATAAGCGGGTCGGTTACTTCAACATCGGTGATTCCTACATTTCCAGGATTGCTCACAGCGAAGGTGTAGGTAATATCATCTCCAGGAGGAATCGTAGTACATCCGTTGGTATTATCAGGATCGGCTGATTTGACGATCATGATCTCACAATCATATAAAGTTAAGGTAACAGGTACCCGGGTTAGGCTCGTACAATTGGTGCTGTCGTCAACTGTTTCAGCATAATAAGTAACCGTCCCTATGGCATCCAGAATAGGATTGGCCACTACATTACCATCGGTAGGAGCATCATACCAAACAATACTTTGGCCTACGTTTGCGGTAGCTGTTGCAGTAAGTGTTTGTACGGTTGGCGAATCGGCGCATTCCGATTGATCATCTCCTGCCGTTGGTGCGTCAGGAGGCAGCGATACGGTAATATTAGACATCACCGTTACGTCTGGCAATGTACAGTTATTGCTGTAGGTTCCTATATAGGTCAATTCGGCTCTAAAGTCTCCTTCAAAAGGATCGACACCGTTGTAAACGAAAGTACCGGAAAGGTCACTAGTACTGTTTCCTGAAACGGTTCCCACAGACACATTGTCGAGGAAGAACTCCCACTGGAAATCAAGCGCAAAAGGCGTACAATCACCTGCGGTGAACGTCGCCGAATAATCCACTTCATTCGTACATTCCATCTGATCCAAAACAGGATCTGTAATTTCAGGACATGGAACACATACATCCGGATTTGGGAAAGGAGTTACCACATTGCTACAAGTATCGTCTACATAGGTAATTTCACTGGATCCTACGTTCTGAATACCACAACCTTGCATTCCAACAGCGGTAATTACATAGTCGAGGGTTAGCGTCTCGTCGGTTATATCTCCAACGTTCCATGTGATCGTGTTGGTACCACTGTTATAGGTGGCATTAACAGGATCGCTTAGAGATCCGGGAACCAATTCAAAACCAGTTCCTAAAACATCGGTAACAACCCCATCACGAGCAGCTAGTGCCAGCTGACCCAGAATCTGATTATATATAAAGGTAAGGTCCGCAGCCATTTCCGTAGTAAACAAACCACCATTCTGGCTTTGGTCCATCACATAAGTTGCAGCAGTTTGTTGATCACCACTGATGGCACCAAACAGACCCACAGAAAATACAGTTTGCTCAAAAACATCCGGTCCAACCGTGGTTGTTTGCGCACCTATAGATTCGTTGATGGCGTCATTCATACATTGCGTATTCCCTGCAGGGAAAGGAGGTGTTGGAGTACTTGTACAGCTATTCCCGTTCAAGTCCCGGTTCGTAACCCCATCTGTAAGTAAAATAAAGCTTCTGGAAGTAATACAGTCGAAAGTACCATTGGCCGTCATTTCGTTATCGGCCACATCCATTCCTCGCGCGATGTTGGTACCTCCACTAGCCACCAATGCATTGATCGCATCGATGATACTTTGCTGTCCAGTTGAATCAGTCAATCCAATATCCAGTGTCCCTGAAGTTGAGTAAGAAACAATTCCCACACGGTTCAACCCGGTTGGGTTGTTCACTGGCAGGAATAGGTTGTTGACAAAATCGATGGCCGCATCCTGGGCGTAATCGATCGGCTCGTTCGGATCGTTGGGAATATCAAATCCCATACTTCCTGATCGGTCAATAACCAAAATAACCTCCTGCGGAATGGGAGGAGGGTTACCAGTAATGGTTAACGTCACGTCAAATTCGTTACATGACATGGTTTCGCTTACCACCTTATCAAGGACTATTTCCTGGGCAAAGGTCGACGCGAAAGACATAATGAAGAATGTCAATACCAGTAGTATCGACTTTCGATTTATGATGTTTTGCGAGGGTAGATGCTTTTTCATAAAATGAGGTTTTTGAACCTATAATATCTTATCGTATAGGAATACTTTCTTATGTTTTATTGTTCGGAAGCGTCCGAAACGTATAGTTTTAATAGCGCATTGACCGTTGTATTAGGGCAAGCAGAATTAAGAGCTCTAACTTCCAAACCACCCCAGCGATCTGTATTAGTTCCGGGTGCAACGATTACCTTGGTTTGAAAAGTTACAGTCGACCTACCGGGTACCCTGATCGTGTTGGTTTGTTTATTCTGATACAACACCTGGGCAGTCAATTTGGAATTACCGCTCAACCGTTGAGCCGTTTTACCTTTGACCGTAAAAGAGCGATCATAATCCACCACCTCGATCTGATATGTTTGAGTCGTGGGTGAATTGTTTGTCAACTCTAATTTGAATTGAGTAGGGTCGTTAACACTGGCCGAACGGGCATCTCTGTTCTTTGCAACTTTTAAATCTGAATTACAGGATTGCGCAAATGCGTCTGTCGTAGTTAAAAATGACGCCAAAAAAATGAACACTATGAATGCCCCGAAGTTTGTGGTTCGCATGGTTAAGTTAATTTAAAATTGATCTAATGAAAATGCCCCAACAGCGTTTTTCGTAAGACGAATATACAGTAGAAAAAAAGTTAAATTCCTACAAATTTGTAAGTATTCGGTAAAGTGATGAAAATATTAGTTGAACTACGTAAAAACCGTACTTTTGCGTAGGATTTATTGTAGGAATAAATATACGTGTTTATACGTATACACCTGATTTTAATGAGGTTTCAGGCTTTGGAATTTGTAAGAATGATCATTTCAAAATTCGGCACTTTATCGTTTTTTTTAGGTGGCAACAACTCGTATATTTGCCGAAATTACCCAAAGATCAATGTCGTTAAAAACTGAAATCGAACGCCGTAAAACATTTGGTATAATTTCGCATCCCGATGCCGGAAAAACCACTTTGACAGAAAAACTATTACTTTTTGGTGGAGCTATCCAGGAAGCCGGAGCCGTAAAAAGTAATAAGATCAAAAAAGGAGCGACGAGCGATTTTATGGAAATTGAACGCCAAAGAGGTATCTCGGTGGCCACTTCCGTACTTGCTTTCGAATACAAAGGCATGAAAATCAACATTCTGGACACTCCGGGTCACAAGGATTTTGCCGAAGATACCTTTAGAACGCTAACAGCTGTTGACAGCGTTATTGTGGTGATCGATGTTGCCAAAGGTGTGGAAGAGCAAACCGAGAAACTGGTAGAAGTTTGTCGTATGCGCAACATTCCCATGATCGTCTTTATCAATAAACTGGATCGCGAGGGAAAAGATGCCTTCGAACTACTTGACGAAATTGAGCAAAAACTACACTTGAGAGTCACCCCCCTCTCCTTCCCTATTGGCATGGGATACGACTTTAAAGGTATCTATAATATTTGGGAAAAGAACGTCAATCTATTTAGCGGCGATAGTCGTAAGAACATAGAAGAAACCATCGAAGTTCAGGATATTGCATCCGAAGTCCTTGATGAACTGGTCGGAGACGAGGCGGCCAATACGCTTCGGGAAGAACTCGAACTGGTGTACGAGGTCTATCCGGAGTTTGATAGGAACGAGTACATGGCCGGTACCTTACAACCCGTATTCTTCGGATCTGCACTCAATAGCTTCGGTGTTCGGGAATTATTGGATTGCTTCATCAGTATTGCCCCGCAACCCCGGCATAAGGAAAGCGATACACGACTCGTAGCTCCGGATGAGTCCAATTTCTCCGGATTCGTATTTAAGATTCACGCCAATATGGACCCAAAACACAGAGATCGGTTGGCCTTTGTGAAGATCGTATCGGGGACTTTCGAGCGCAACGTACCCTACCTTCATGTTCGCAACGGAAAGAAGATGAAGTTCTCTAGTCCGAATGCCTTTTTTGCTGAAAAGAAAAAAATAGTCGATGTCTCCTATCCTGGCGATATTGTGGGATTGCACGATACTGGTAATTTCAAGATCGGTGATACGCTTACGGAAGGCGAGATCATGCAGTACAAGGGTATACCCAGTTTTTCTCCAGAACACTTTAAATACATCAATAACGATGATCCTATGAAAAGCAAACAGCTTGAAAAGGGTATCGATCAGTTGATGGACGAAGGAGTAGCCCAATTGTTTGTCCTTGAACTCAACGGCCGAAAGGTTATTGGTACCGTGGGGGCGCTTCAGTTTGAAGTGATCCAATACCGCCTGGAACACGAATACGGGGCCAAGTGTCGTTATGAAAACCTCAATGTACATAAGGCCTGCTGGGTGGATCCAGCAGATCCCAAGAGCGAAGAATTCGCCGAATTCAAGCGCGTAAAGGCGAAATTTCTCGCAAAAGATAAACAAGGCCAGCTGGTGTTCTTTGCCGATTCGGCATTTACCCTTCAGATGACGCAATCAAAGTACCCCAATGTGAAGCTGCATTTTGTAAGTGAGTTTGAGTCGGTTAGTTCCTAGTTGACCAATTAATTCAGCATAAAAAAAACCGACTTGTAACAAGTCGGTTCTCAGTTTTTCTCTTATGCCTCTCCGGTAGGCCCAAAATTAATGGGGATGGGCGGTTGGTTGTAATCCTTGATCTCCCCGTGCTGCTTTTCAAAGCGATGCACATTCTCGTTCAAAGCTTTTAAAAAACGTTTCGCATGTTGCGGTGTCAAGACGATTCGCGATTTTACCTTGCTCTTGGGTACTCCCGGCATGATGCTTACAAAATCAACCACAAATTCACTTTGCGAGTGATTAATAATGGCCAGGTTACTGTAAGTGCCCTGGGCCACATCGGCATCCAGTTCTATATTGATCTGTCCTTGTTTGGGTTTCTTATCCTCTGCCATACCTTTCGGGTTTAGACAACAAGCGCCCCTCTCGGAGCGCTTGTTTCACTGTTTATTAATTGTAATTGACCTCTTGCTTTTCGCGGGTCATTTCTTCTAGTTCCTCCTTGGATCCTACGATAATGGTCTCATAGTGTCGCATACCGGTTCCGGCTGGAATTCTATGTCCCACAATCACATTTTCCTTGAGTCCTTCAAGCGTATCTACCTTACCGCTCACCGCAGCTTCGTTCAATACCTTGGTGGTTTCCTGGAAGGAAGCCGCCGAGATGAACGATTTGGTCTGCAACGAGGCTCTGGTAATACCCTGCAGTACTGGTGTAGCTGTAGCAGGTACCGCATCACGGGCTTCAACAACTGCCTTATCCTCACGCTTAAGGATAGAGTTCTCGTCTCTCAGCTCACGAGAAGATACGATCTGTCCTTCCTTCAGACTCTCCGAGTCTCCGGCACTTTCAACTACTTTCATTCCGAAGATCTTATCGTTCTCTTCAATGAAATCGTATTTATGAGCCAGCTGATTTTCCAGGAAGGTAGTATCTCCCGGATCCACGATCTGAACCTTACGCATCATTTGTCGAACAACCACTTCAAAGTGCTTGTCATTGATCTTCACCCCTTGCAAACGATATACTTCCTGTACTTCATTCACGAGGTATTGCTGCACTGCCGAAGGTCCTTTGATCGCCAAAATGTCGACAGGCGTAATCGCCCCATCACTCAATGGCATACCGGCACGAACGTAATCGTTCTCCTGTACCAGGATCTGGTTGGACAACTTCACCAGGTATTTCTTGATCTCACCCAGTTTGGATTCTACGATGATCTCGCGGTTTCCGCGTTTAATTTTTCCGAAGGAAACCACACCATCGATCTCGCTCACCACTGCCGGGTTGGAAGGGTTACGCGCTTCGAATAGCTCGGTAACTCGCGGAAGACCACCAGTAATATCACCAGACTTGGCAGATTTACGCGGAATCTTCACAAGGATCTTACCTACCTTGATCTTGTCGTTGTCGTCCACCATCAGGTGAGCACCCACCGGCAAGTTGTAGGATCGGATCACTTCGCCCTTCGCTCCAACAATCTGCAGCGTAGGGATCTTCTTCTTATCTCTTGATTCAGAAATTACCTTTTCCTGGAAACCGGTTTGTTCATCGATCTCTACCTGATAGGTAACTCCTTGTTCAATATTTTCATACTTGATCTTACCGGCAAATTCTGAAATGATCACCCCGTTATAAGGATCCCACTGGCACACCACGGTACCTTTTTTCAGTTTTTGACCGTCCTTGATATAGATATACGAACCGTAAGGAATATTGTTGGTACTTAAGGTAATTCCCGTTTTCTCATCGATCAACTTGAGTTCCGAAGTACGAGAGATCACAATATCCACTTTGTTTCCTTCGCTATCTTCTCCTTTCACGGTCTTCAAATCTTCAATCTCCGCCTTTCCGTCAAATTTCACGGATAGTTTGTTTTCTTCGGAAATGTTACCAGCAATACCTCCCACGTGGAACGTACGAAGCGTAAGCTGCGTACCTGGTTCTCCAATAGACTGGGCTGCAACTACTCCTACGGCTTCACCTTTCTGAACCATTTTGTTGGTCGCAAGGTTTCGTCCGTAACAAAGTGCACAGATACCTTTCTTAGCCACACAGGTCAACGCCGAACGAACTTCGATGGTCTCCACCGGAGATTCATCGATCACTTTGGCGATCTCATTAGTAATGTGCTCTCCGGCACCTACCAAAACTTCTTTGGTAAGTGGGTTCACCACTTCGTTCAAGGAAGTACGTCCTTTAATTCGATCTCCCAAAGTCTCCACCACTTCTTCGTTCTTCTTAAGGGCAGATACTTCGATTCCTCTCAATGTACCACAGTCGTCTGTGTTGATGATCACATCCTGGGATACGTCCACCAATCGACGCGTTAGGTAACCCGCATCGGCCGTTTTCAATGCCGTATCTGCAAGTCCTTTTCTCGCACCGTGCGTAGAGATAAAGTACTCAAGGATCGATAGTCCTTCCTTAAAGTTAGAAAGGATCGGGTTCTCGATGATTTCACCTCCACCCGAGTTCGATTTCTTAGGCTTGGCCATCAATCCACGCATACCGGTAAGCTGTCGGATCTGTTCTTTCGATCCACGAGCCCCGGAATCAAGCATCATATACACCGAGTTGAAACCTTGCTGATCCTCGCGAATTCGCTTCATGGAAAGCTCGGTCAATTCAGCATTCGTAGCCGTCCAGATATCGATCACCTGGTTATAACGTTCGTTATTGGTGATCAATCCCATGTTGTAGTTGGTAATAATACCGTCTACCTGGTTGTTGGCCGTATCGATCATGCCTTGTTTTTCCGGCGGAATGATAATATCTCCCAAACTAAAGGACAATCCACCTTCGAAGGCGAACTTGTATCCAAGGTCCTTGATCTCGTCAAGGAACACCGAAGTTTCAGGCACCGAAGTCACGGAAAGGATATCACCAATAATATCACGCAAAGACTTCTTGGTCAAAACGTCGTTGATATATCCGGCTTTTTCAGGCACTTTATCGTTAAAGATCACACGACCTACGGTGGTAGTGATGATCTGTTTGGTCAATTCACCTTCCTCATTGAAATCGACAGTTCTTACCTTGATCTCGGCATTGAGGTCGACGCGCTTCTCGTTATAAGCGATCACCACCTCTTCCGGCGAATAGAAGGAAAGTCCTTCACCCAACACTTTATGTTCTTTGGTAGACTTACGCAACTTGGTCATATAGTAAAGCCCCAATACCATGTCCTGAGAAGGTACCGCCACTGGCGACCCATTCGCAGGGTTCAGGATATTGTGAGAGGCCAACATCAAAAGCTGTGCTTCCAGGATCGCTTCCGGTCCTAGCGGTAAGTGTACCGCCATCTGGTCCCCGTCGAAGTCGGCATTAAAAGCCGTACACACCAACGGGTGAAGCTGGATCGCCTTACCTTCGATCAGTTTAGGCTGGAACGCCTGGATACCCAATCGGTGCAAGGTAGGAGCACGGTTCAGCAATACCGGGTGCCCTTTAAGGACATTCTCCAGGATATCCCAAACCACAGGTTCCTTCTTATCGATGATCTTCTTGGCCGATTTTACCGTTTTTACAATACCACGCTCGATCAGCTTTCTGATTACAAATGGTTTGTACAATTCGGCAGCCATGTCTTTTGGCAGACCACATTCGTATAATTTCAATTCAGGTCCTACAACGATCACCGAACGCGCCGAATAGTCCACACGTTTACCAAGCAAGTTCTGACGGAATCGTCCTTGCTTCCCTTTCAAGCTATCAGAAAGAGATTTCAACGGACGGTTGCTGTCTGTTTTTACTGCGGAAGACTTACGGGTGTTATCAAACAGTGAGTCCACGGATTCCTGAAGCATTCGCTTTTCGTTTCTCAAGATCACCTCCGGTGCCTTGATCTCCATCAATCGCTTCAAACGGTTGTTTCTGATGATCACACGACGGTAGAGGTCGTTGAGATCTGAAGTCGCAAAACGTCCTCCATCCAGTGGTACCAATGGGCGCAGTTCTGGTGGAATTACCGGAACCACTTTCATGATCATCCATGAAGGCTTGTTCTCACGGTTCTTGTTGGCATCACGAAGCGCTTCTACCACTTGTAGTCTCTTCAAAGCTTCGGTCTTACGCTGCTTTGAGGTTTCGTTGTTG
Source organism: Bacteroidota bacterium (assembly GCA_039028655.1). Lineage (GTDB taxonomy): Bacteria > Bacteroidota > Bacteroidia > Flavobacteriales > Flavobacteriaceae > Aureisphaera. The sequence goes on along the minus strand of JBCCHR010000026.1, from coordinate 5,685 downwards.
GCCTTGTGGCGCAACTCAAACGATAGGCTGTCAAGATCGATACGATCCAAAAGGTCGATCAAACACTCAGCACCCATCTTCGCGATAAACTTGTTAGGATCGGTATCTTCCAAATACTGATTTTCCTGCGGAAGTGTTTCCAGAATGTTCAAGTACTCCTCTTCCGTTAGGAAATCCATCTTGTTCAATGGTTCTCCCTCCTCATTTTGCGCAATACCCGGCTGGATCACTACGTAACGCTCGTAGTAGATGATCATATCCAGTTTCTTGGACGGCAATCCTAGCAGGTATCCAATCTTGTTAGGAAGCGAACGGAAGTACCAAATGTGCGCCACGGGAACCACCAGGTTGATATGTCCCACACGGTCGCGACGTACTTTCTTTTCGGTCACCTCCACACCACAACGGTCACATACGATCCCCTTGTAGCGAATTCTTTTATATTTACCACAGGCGCACTCATAATCCTTCACAGGACCAAAGATTCGCTCACAGAAAAGTCCGTCACGCTCCGGTTTGTGCGTACGGTAGTTGATGGTTTCCGGCTTCAGAACCTCACCTCTGGACTCGGCCAGGATAGATTCAGGAGAAGCCAAACCGATCGAGATCTTGTTAAATTTCTGTACTGTGTTTTCTTTATTTCTTGCCATGTTGTTATAGTATTCAGTGTTCAGTTTCAGTGCGCAGTGCCAACTGCCCGTCGATTACTGTGAACTATTTTTTTTATTCTTCTAATCTGATGTCGAGTCCGAGACCTTTCAATTCATGCATCAATACATTGAAAGATTCCGGCAGACCCGGTTCTGGCATGGCCTCACCCTTCACGATGCTCTCGTAGGTTTTGGCTCTTCCGATCACGTCATCTGATTTTACCGTCAGAATTTCACGAAGTGTACTTGACGCTCCATAGGCTTCCAGTGCCCAAACTTCCATCTCTCCAAATCGCTGTCCACCAAACTGTGCCTTACCACCCAACGGTTGCTGTGTAATAAGTGAGTAAGGTCCGATGGAACGCGCGTGCATCTTGTCGTCTACCATATGGCCTAGTTTCAACATGTAGATCACTCCTACAGTAGCTGCCTGGTCGAATCGCTCTCCGGTTCCACCATCGTACAAATAAGTGTGTCCAGATCTTGGAATGCCTGCTTCATCGGTCAGTTCATTGATCTGATCCAAAGTAGCACCATCGAAGATAGGGGTAGCAAACTTGCGGCCCAGTTTTTGTCCGGCCCAACCTAGTACAGTTTCGTAGATCTGTCCAATGTTCATACGGGATGGTACCCCAAGTGGGTTCAATACGATATCCACCGGTGTTCCGTCTTCCAGGAACGGCATGTCCTCTTCGCGAACGATACGAGCAACGATACCTTTGTTTCCGTGACGACCCGCCATCTTATCACCCACTTTCAGCTTACGCTTCTTGGCGATATATACTTTAGCCAATTTCAGGATTCCCGACGGAAGCTCATCTCCCACAGAGATGGTAAACTTCTCACGTCTTAAGTTACCTTGCAGGTCGTTCTCCTTGATACGGTAATTGTGCATCAGGTCGCGAACCATAGCGTTGGTAGCATCGTCGGTGGTCCATACACCACCAACAAGGTGTGTATAGTCTTCGACGGAGTTCAACATCTTCAAGGTGAACTTCTTTCCTTTAGGGAATACCACTTCACCCAGGTCGTTGGTCACACCTTGTGCGGTCTTTCCTCCAACGATAGCGAATAGTTTTTCCACAAGGATGTCTTTCAGCCCTTCGAACTTGGATTCGTATTTCAATTCCAGTTCGGCGATGTCTTCCTTGTCTTTGGCCCGCTTGCGTTTGTCTTTGATCGCACGAGCGAATAATTTCTTGTCGATCACAACGCCACGTAGGGACGGAGAAGCCTTCAATGAGGCATCCTTCACATCACCTGCTTTGTCACCAAAGATCGCACGCAGCAGTTTCTCTTCCGGAGTAGGATCGCTTTCTCCCTTTGGAGTGATCTTACCGATCAGGATGTCACCTGGTTTCACTTCGGCACCAATACGGATCATTCCATGTTCGTCAAGGTCTTTGGTGGCCTCTTCAGAAACATTAGGAATATCATTGGTCAATTCCTCGTTCCCCAGCTTCGTATCCCTAACTTCGAGTGAATACTCGTCGATGTGGATCGAAGTAAAGATATCCTGGCGCACTACTTTTTCAGAAATAACAATTGCATCCTCAAAGTTGTACCCTTTCCATGGCATGAATGCCACTTTCATATTTCTACCAAGAGCAAGTTCTCCTTTCTCCGTAGCATATCCCTGGCAAAGTACCTGTCCCTTAGCCACTCGATCGCCTTTGCTTACGATAGGTTTCAGGTTGATTGAAGTACTTTGGTTGGTTTTTCTGAACTTGATCAGGTTGTAAGTTTTCGAATCTCCATCGAAACTTACCATGCGCTCATCGTCGCTACGATCGTACTTGATGGTGATCTCGTTAGCATCCACATATTCCACGACTCCGTCACCTTCAGCATTGATCAATACTCTGGAATCTGAAGCTACCTGACGCTCCAAACCAGTTCCCACGATGGGGGAATCGGCAATTAACAATGGTACGGCCTGGCGCATCATGTTGGATCCCATCAAGGCACGGTTCGCATCATCGTGCTCCAGGAATGGAATTAATGAAGCCGAGATCGACGAGATCTGGTTAGGCGCCACATCCGTGTAGTGAACCATAGTAGGCTCCACCAATGGGAAATCTCCTTCCATTCTCGCAATTACTTTGTCTGCTTCGATACTTCCATCCTTCTTCAAAGGAATGTTCGCTTGTGCGATCAGTTTCTCTTCCTCTTCTTCTGCAGAAAGGTAGATAGGATCGTTCTTAAGGTCGATCTTACCGTTCTCCACCTTGCGATAAGGTGTTTCGATAAATCCAAGGTTGTTCACTTTTGCATACACAGAAAGTGAAGAGATCAATCCAATGTTTGGTCCTTCAGGAGTTTCGATCGGGCACAAACGTCCGTAGTGGGTGTAGTGTACGTCACGAACCTCGAAACCTGCACGCTCTCGGGAAAGTCCTCCAGGTCCAAGAGCCGAAAGACGGCGCTTGTGTGTGATCTCGGCCAATGGATTGGTTTGGTCCATGAACTGAGAGAGCTGGTTGGTTCCGAAGAACGAATTGATCACCGAAGATAATGTCTTGGCGTTGATAAGGTCGATAGGCGTAAATACCTCGTTGTCCCGAACATTCATTCGCTCGCGAATGGTTCTTGCCATACGAGCCAGACCCACACCAAACTGAGAAGATAGCTGCTCACCTACCGTACGCACACGACGATTGGAAAGGTGATCGATATCATCGATCTCCGCCTTAGAGTTGATCAGCTCGATCAGGTATTTTACAATGGTAATGATATCTTCCTTGGTAAGCACTTGCTTATCCATTTCGATCTCAAGACCTAATTTCTTGTTCATTCGGTAACGTCCTACCTCTCCCAGGTTGTATCGCTGATCAGAGAAGAACAGCTTGTTGATGATACCACGAGCAGTTTCTTCATCGGGTGGTTCAGCGTTACGCAACTGTCGGTAAATATGCTCCACCGCTTCCTTTTCGGAGTTGGTTGGATCCTTTTGCAGCGTGTTATGGATGATCGCATAATCGGCTTGGAGGTTGTCCTCTTTGTGGAGCAGGATGGTTTTGGATCCTGAGTCCAGGATCTCTTCGATGTGTTCCTTTTCCAGCACCGTGTCACGATCCAGGATGATCTCGTTTCGCTCGATGGAAACTACCTCTCCGGTATCTTCATCCACAAAATCCTCATGCCACGTTTTCAACACACGGGCCGCTAGCTTTCGCCCAAGGAATTTCTTAAGACCGGTCTTGGTGGCCTTTACCTCTTCAGCAAGATCAAAGATCTCAAGGATATCCTTATCCCGCTCAAATCCAATGGCGCGGAACAAAGTAGTTACCGGTAATTTTTTCTTTCGATCGATATACGCATACATCACGCTGTTGATATCGGTCGCAAATTCGATCCATGATCCTTTGAACGGGATCACACGGGCCGAATACAACTTGGTTCCATTGGCGTGGAAAGACTGTCCAAAGAATACACCAGGCGAACGGTGTAATTGGGAAACCACAACGCGCTCTGCCCCATTGATACAGAATGTCCCGGAAGGGGTCATGTATGGGATAGTTCCCAGGTAAACGTCTTGTACGATGGTTTCGAAGTCTTCATGCTCCTCATCGGTACAATACAATTTGAGTCGTGCCTTGAGCGGCACGCTGTAGGTCAGACCTCGTTCAATACATTCCTGGATGGAGTATCTCGGGGGGTCAACGAAATAATCTAAGAATTCTAAAACGAATTGGTTGCGCGTGTCGGTAATCGGGAAATTCTCCAGAAAGGTCTTGTAGAGTCCCTCTTGCCCTCTTTCTTCTGACTTGGTTTCCAACTGGAAAAAATCCTGGAAGGATTTTACCTGGATGTCCAAAAAGTCGGGGTATTCCGGCTTGTTTTGTACAGAGGAAAAATTCAATCTTTCAGTTAACGTTGCTGACATCTATGGACGAAATTTAATTTTAATAAACAGTGATTGCGTATACTCGAAAAATTGGAACCTTTATATACACAAAATGGTTTAGGCCTTTACCATCCATGGGAAAGACCTAAACCGTAAGGTTTGGATCGAGGGAGCTTACTTAAGCTCAACCTCAGCTCCAGCTTCTTCCAACTGAGCTTTTAGAGCCTCAGCTTCGTCTTTAGATACACCTTCTTTGATTGGAGAAGGAGCATTATCTACTAATTCCTTAGCATCTTTAAGACCAGCACCTGTCAATTCCTTAACAAGTTTTACTACAGCTAGCTTGGCACCACCTGGAGCAGTAAGAATTACGTCGAATTCAGACTTCTCTTCAGCAGCATCACCACCAGCAGCACCTCCACCAGCAGCAACAGCAACAGCTGCAGCAGCAGGCTCGATACCGTACTCGTCTTTCAAAATAGTAGCTAACTCATTAACTTCTTTTACAGTTAGGTTAACTAGTTGTTCTGCGAAATCTTTTAAATCTGCCATTTTCTATCGTTTTAATGTAATTTTTGTTTTTATATAATTTATTTAGTGCAATAATTGGGTGTTAACCTTCTCTTTCCGAGAGGGTCTTCACAATACCTGCAATGGTTCCTCCACCCGACTTAAGAGCAGAGATAACATTTTTGGCAGGCGATTGAAGCAATCCAATGATCTCGCCAATCAATTCGTCCTTAGATTTCACTTCTACTAAGGTTTCGAGTTGATCGTCTCCAACATAGATAGACTCTTCAACATAGGCTCCTTTCAGTACAGGTCTTTCAGACTTTTTTCTGAATTCCTTGATCACTTTTGCCGGAGCATTTCCTGTTTCAGCAAACATCAAAGAGGTGTTCCCTTTCAGTACATCGGCCAATTCGCCGAAGTCTTTGTCGGAACTCTCCATGGCTTTCGCCAACAAGGTGTTCTTAACAACACTCAATCGCACTCCTGCTTTGAAACAAGCACGGCGCAAGTTTGAAGTGTCTCCTGCATTAAGACCCGAGATATCGGCCAAATAGATGGTCGGGTTCTCGGAAAGCTCTGCAGTAAGCTGCTCAATTACTTGTGATTTTTCTTCTCTGGTCATAATCTTACAATTTACTACTCGCTGTATCTTTTAGCATCAATTGGCACACCTGG
>JBCCHR010000025.1:0-14511 GCA_039028655.1 Bacteroidota bacterium | reverse complement strand
TAATAACCGATTCATCAATATTTGACGGCGAAATTAGGTTATTTTTAACTTTAAGGCTAATCTCTTTAATAGTTTTTATCATTTCTTCCCTCGCCCCATAACTCAAAGCCAGTGTGAGCGTCATGTGCGTGTTGGTTTTGGTCTTCTCCATCACGTCAACTAATTCACTGTGAGCCTTTTTGGGAAGGGCTTCCAAATTACCGATCGCGTTTAGTTTGATGTTGTTTTCGGAAAGGGTCTTGATTTCTTTTTTGAGCGATGAAACCAATAGTTTCATCAGGGTGTCGACTTCCAGTTTGGGTCGGTTCCAGTTTTCGGTGGAAAACGCGTATAAGGTGAGGTATGGGATGTTAATTTGGGCGCAGGCTTCTACTATGTCCTTGACCGATTTGGTTCCGTTTTCATGACCCATAGAACGAAAGAGGCCTTTTTGCTTCGCCCATCGCCCATTGCCATCCATGATGATGGCGAGGTGTTGCGGTAGTCGGCTCTTGTCTATTTGTTCCTCAAGCGTCATGTTAAAAATTACAGTAGCAAGGCTGTCTTCCGAAGGTAAACGTGAGTGTTATTCCTGAAAAGACATACCAGTCGTCACTATTTATGTTACCAAATTTAAGACTTTCATTGTTATCCAGTCCGGTATCCGGATTACTTCCGTCCAAATTATCGGTAAAGGTGTAGCGCGCACCAATTTCAAACCCAAGTACCAACTTAGTACCCACAGTGGTTTTTACTCCCACTACCATAGGGATAGCAGGTGCTCCGGCGTTGTCGTATTTCACGATGGTATTATCCGCTCTTTTGAACAACGCGTCGTAAAACATATAGGTAAGCCCGGTATAAAGGTAAGGGGCCGTTTGAGGCCTACCGGTGTACATATTGAATTCCCAGAATGTATACTCGAGACCCACCGAGATTTCCTTGATGGTATTTTCAAACTCATAACCTCGTTGTTTTCGACGAGGTTCGCCGCTATCAAAGTCGTTACCCAATACCCGGGCTACCAACACCGATCCCCTGAAAGAATGGCGCTCACTTCGATTCCATTTAAAGATGCCGCCAAAGGCGAGGTTCTTCGGAGCAATATAATTGGTCCGGCCCACATCACCTATATAATTGGATCCACCCACAATACCTCCTATTTCATAGGTTTGGGCATATCCAATCTGAGCGGACATGAATGCTATAGCGACAATAATGAAATACTTCATATTCCTTAAAAGTTTGCAAATATACTAATTAACTTCGCTTATTGATAGGTAAAGCAAAATAGTCTCAGTTGATTAACACTATTTGAGGGGTTTTATTGCCTAATTTCGCTTGTCCTCGCCCCACAGGAGTTTTTTTCGCAGGGTTTTCACGAAACTATCGTCCAATAGCTGCACCAGCTTGATATTGAAGGGTGCTTTTTTGATGGTAATGCGCGTGTCGTTGGTAAGGGTAGCAATGCGCGAATCGAGTGAGACCAGATAGCTCTCTTCCCTCCCGGACACCTTGAGCGAAATACTCCAATCGTCGGGGATCACAAGAGGCCGGGCGTTGAGGTTGTGCGGTGCAATAGGGGTGATCACGAGGCTGTTGGTGCCGGGGTCCAGTACCGGGCCTCCACAGCTAAGTGAGTATCCTGTTGAGCCAGTGGGGGTTGCCACAATAAGGCCATCGCTCCAATAGGTAGTAAGGTATTCGCCATTTACTTCGGTGTCTACCTTGATCATGGAGGTGGTGTTCTTTCGGTTGACGGCGATCTCGTTAAGTGCGAAGTTGAGGGTTTGCAGGGAGGCGTTTGGTGGATCGGTGGATATTGCAAGCAAACTTCGTTCAGAAATAGAAAAATGACCCTCGAGAATGGTGCGAATACTTTGCTGTACGTTTTCCTTCTGAATGGTGGCCAGAAAACCCAATCGTCCACTGTTAATACCTACGATCGGAATACCCAGGTCCTGCACAAAGGTTACCGACTTTAATATGGTGCCATCGCCTCCGATGCTGAAGAAAAAGTCGTAAGAAGCATCCAACGAAGTGAAGGTGGTCATGTGAGAGAAATCACTGGACATATTCTCGTGGGACTGAACGATCTCCAGAAAATTGGCTTCGATGCACACCTCGGCATCATAATTCTGCAGCGCATCCAAAATAAGCTGAATGTACTTCTCCGAATGCTCGTGATAGAATTGTCCGTAGATCCCAATCTTCATCGCCTAAATATTTAGGTATTTGTCCAGGTAGTCGGATCGTTCCTTCAAGTCTTTGAGCATTTTGTCCTCCTCATGCTCGCTCACCACGTTATATGAATATCTTCTGAAGGTTTGCACGATCGAATTCATGCCCGTATGGCCAATCTTGATGGTGGCCTGGGTAACGTCGTTCTCGATCTTTGAAATAAAGGCCCCGAGGATCTTGCCTCCTTCGGCCTCCACGATCTGGCAGATCTCGCTAAAGGAATAGTCGCCACTGCCTTTTTCGACCACGATAATACCACCTGCTTCATTGAGGAATGGCGTATCGTTAAAAAGGCTCATGATGTCGGCCAATTCGTAATACCCGAGGTAGTTGCCTTGCTCGTTAAGTACCGGCATAATATTGCTGGCATTGAGGGCAAAGGCTTCCAGGATATCCAGCCAATTGGTCTGTTTGGTAACGTGAAATGCTTCCAGGGCATATTGGTAATCGGCGATGCGTTTGTCGGTTTCGAAGCAGTGAGCATCCGTCTCCGAAATACACCCCACATAATTACCATCTTTAAGCACAGGCAGATGGGAATAGGTGAGTTGGTTGAACACCGTTTGTACCTCTCGTATTGGGCTTTCGATACCCGCCGGGTCGATGTCGTTTATGATATAATTGTGCGTATTCAAAGGATCGATATTTGATGCAAAATACTTAAAATTAACACGCAAAAGCGATGAACAACTTCGTATTTTTGCGTTTTACTAGTTCCGATGACAAAGTTAAGCGTAAATATCAATAAAATTGCCACCCTTCGAAATGCGCGCGGAGGGAATGTGCCTGATCTGCTGCAGGTGGCCCGAGATGTTCAGGAGTTTGGCGCGCAGGGAGTCACGGTGCACCCCAGGCCGGATGAACGACACATACGGTACCAGGATGCATACGACCTCAAGCAGATAGTAACCACCGAATACAATATCGAAGGCAATCCGATGGACCGATTTACCGATATGGTCCTGGCCATCCAACCTACGCAGGTCACTCTGGTGCCTGATGCTGTCGATGCTATCACCTCGAACGCCGGGTGGGATACGGTAACGCACAAGGAGTATTTAACCGAGGTGATCGCCGAATTTAAGCGCAATGGTATTCGCACCTCTATCTTCGTCGATCCAGTGTTGGAAATGATCGAAGGTGCTGCCGCGGTTGGTACCGATCGCATCGAATTGTATACAGAGGAATACGCCCACCAGTACGGATTGGGTAACGAAAAGGCCATTGAGCCCTATACTCGTTGTGCTGTTTTGGCCCATGACTTGGGATTAGGGATCAATGCCGGGCACGACCTGTCGCTTGATAACATTCGATTCTTCAAGGAGAATATACCCAATTTGCTGGAAGTTTCCATTGGTCACGCGCTTATCTGCGAGGCTATTTACCAAGGTCTTGAACATGTTATTGCGGGATATTTAAATCGTTTGAAATGAATCGAATCCTACACTCACAGATCCTGGGAGAGGGTACACCGCTGGTGATTCTTCACGGATTTCTCGGGATGGGAGATAACTGGAAGACCTTGGGGCGCAAATTTGCCGAATTGGGATATCAGGTGCATTTGGTGGACCAAAGAAATCACGGTCGAAGTTTTCACGATCCCGAGTTTGATTATAAGGTCATGGCTCACGATCTGCATGGATATCTGGAACACTACGGCCTTTCGTCTGTTGCCTTATTGGGGCATTCCATGGGAGGAAAAACGGCGATGACCTATGCCACGCTGTATCCCGGACAGTTGGACCAGCTTATCGTTGCCGACATCGGTCCAAAGGCCTATCCATTGCATCATCAGGACATTTTAAAGGCACTTAACAGTCTGGATTTCTCGGTCGTACGATCCAGAGGAGAGGCAGAATCGGTTATTGCGTCGTTTATCAAAGAGCAAGGGACACGTTTGTTTTTACTGAAGAACCTCTACTGGCGGGAAAAAGGACAGCTGGACCTGCGAATCAACCTTCCCGTGCTAACCGAGAATATCGAAGAAATTGGTATGGAACTGCCCAATGAAAGCGTGGTAACTACAAATTCACTTTTTGTGAGAGGCGCCAACTCCCATTATATTGAAGATATCGACTTTTTGGGCATTCAACGACAATTTCCGCAATCCCAACTGGCGACCATCCCAAATGCCGGTCATTGGCTCCATGCCGATAATCCCTCGAACTTTTTTGACACGGTGGTCGATTTTCTACCAAGTCGTTAAACCTCAACCTGCTGTCAAATGAAAATTACGGGAAATCCGCAATTTTCCTAGCTTATCGATAGGCAATATTGTATTATTCCTAATTTGGTGCCATTAATTTTCATATATTGATAACCAAATTTTAACATAAGATTATAATCACAAGAACCAAATTACATGAAGACAATCGTCACTCTCTTAAGTTTGTGCTTCTGCGTTTTTATGCAGGCTCAAACCAACATCGATGGAACTGTTGTAGATGAAAAGCTAGAACCTGTTGCCGGAGCCAATGTCATCGTGGTAGGAGCCTCTGTTGGTGCCTACACCGATTTTGATGGAAAGTTCACACTTTCGGTGGATATGGCCCCACCCTTTGAGCTTGAAATAAGCAGCGTCGGTTTCCAAACTGCGACGCAGGAGATTACCTCGAACAATCAATCTATTACGATCACCTTATTAGAAGGTAGCGAACTGGATGAGGTGGTCATCTCTGCTTCCCGTACGCCAGAACGAATCTTTGAATCCCCGGTTACGGTAGAGCGAATGGGACTCCGCGAATTCAGAAATACTGCTTCTGCAAGCTTTTACGATGGGCTCGAAAATTTAAAAGGTGTTGATATCAATACGAACAGTTTAACGTTCAAGTCGATCAACACTCGTGGATTTGCCACCTTTGCCAACACCCGTTTCATGCAGTTGGTGGACGGAATGGATAACTCGGCGCCGGCCCTTAACTTCCCGCTGGGTAACCTGTTGGGGATGACCCAGACCGATATACAGAGCGTGGAAATTCTTCCGGGTGCCGCCTCGGCACTTTATGGAGCGAATGCCTTTAACGGTATTCTCTTTATGCGTAGTAAGAACCCCTTCGATGATGACGGTCTTAGTGTATACATTAAGCAAGGAATTACATCTCAGGAAGCTGCTGGTGACAATTCGTATACTGATTTTGGTGTTCGAGCGGCACATAAGTTTAGTGAGCATTTTGCTGCCAAGGTGAATTTTGGTTACCTGAGAGGTACCGACTGGGCGGCCAATAACGAAACTGACAAGTTAAACCGTGGGTTGGATCGCAGCGCCCTGGACTACGATGGTGTGAACATCTATGGGGATGAGGTAAGTACCGACATCCGAGGAGTTGCAGAAGCACTTGTAGGACTTGGAGTTCTACCTGCAGGAGCCGAGGCTTTGGTTCCTTCGGTGGACGTAAGTAGAACGGGTTACCTGGAAGGCGACCTTACCGATTACGAAGCGGAAAGCGTATTGGCCGACTGGGGATTGTACTTCAGACCTTGGGCGAACGATTTCGAGATTCAGTACGTTGGAAAGGTAGGAACAGGATCTACTATTTATCAGGGAGCCAACCGTTATGCGATCGATAATTTCTTCCTTCAGCAACACAAAATTGAGGTTCGAAACGACAACTTCTTCGTGAGAGGATATGTTACCGAGGACAATGCCGGAGACTCCTATGATATGGTGTTCACGGGGATCAATATCAACCGTGCCTGGAAAGATGATAACACCTGGTTTGGTGAATATGTAGGGGCGTTTGTGCAAGGTTCGTTGGCTGGATTGCTTCCGGAACAGGCGCATACGCTGGCTCGTCAAACAGCCGATACCGGACGTTTTGAGCCCGGATCCGAAGAGTTCCAGAATGCCTTCAACAGAAGTATCAACGATGCCGATCTTACAACCGGGTCGAAGTTTCAGGACAACTCGAAGATCTACCACTCGGATGTGAATTATAACTTCTCTCACTTGCTCGATTTTGCCGAGATCCAGGTGGGTGGTTCGTACCGTAATTATGAGTTGAACTCATCCGGTACAATTTATACCGACATTGACGGTCCTATTAATTATTCTGAAATTGGTGTTTATACGCAAATTCAGAAAAAATTCCTGGAAGATGAGCGTTTGAAGCTTACCGCTTCTATTCGTTACGACAAGTCGGAATTGTTCGACGGATTCTTCTCTCCAAGGGTAGCCCTTGGATATAACCTGGGTGCTGAACAAAATCACAATATCCGTGCATCCTTCCAAACTGGTTTCAGAAATCCAACAACACAAGATCTCTACATTGGTCTTGATGTGGGAAGAGCCATCCTGGTTGGGGGTGCCGAAGACAACCCCGCCAGAGATATTCGCACCTACGATCTGAGCCCTACCGGGCAAGCCATCCTGGGTATGAATACGCTTCAGTTTGACGGAACAGGTGCTTACAATAACTCTTTCTTCCTTAGCTCCGTAGAACGATTCTCTGAGTCGGGAGATGCTTCTCAATTGGAAATTGCCAACTCTAACCTGGCAAAGCCAGAGCAGGTAACTTCTTTTGAATTGGGATACAGAGGTAAGCTTGGAAAAGTAATCGTAGATGCAAGCGGTTATTACAACGCTTACAAGGACTTCCTGGCCAATGAGACTGTAATTGCTCCTTTCTATGGAGACGTACAACTCACACAGAATTTGCCTGGTACCAGCACCCCGCTTGCCCTTGCTGCCTTGAGTAGTGGAGATTTCCAGGCCTATCAGACCTATACCAACAGCGACGCCGATGTGAATTCCTATGGTGCGGCCATTGGAATTAGTACAAAGATTCTCGGGAATTTTGATCTGGGCGGTAATTACACCTATGCTTATTTGGATTTTGACACCGAGGCCAACCCGGATTTCAGAACCAACTTCAACACTCCGGAGCACAAAGTGAAGGCAACCTTTGGAAATAGTGAGTTGTTCAAGAACTTTGGTTTCAATGTAGCATGGCGCTGGAGCGATACCTATGAGTGGGAGGCATCTTTTGGAGACGGCCAGGTGCCTGCGTTCCATGTTCTGGATGCGCAGATCAACTACCGGGTGCCCAGCTTCCTGAAGTCGCAATTTAAAGTGGGAGCCACCAATTTACTAATGGATGAGTACTTCACGGCATTTGGAACTGGTTTGATCGGTTCGATGTACTACGTGTCCTGGACCATAAACAATTTATAAAAGATGGATTTTTCAAAAATGAAAATTATGAATACGAAATATATTTGGTTACTTCTTCTCTTACTCGGCTTTACTGCTTGTGAGACTGATGATGAAGGTAACATTATTGAGCCTACGGTAGAACTTACGGCCGGTTCTGCTGATTTTACCAACTACGTAGCAGTGGGAGCTTCGTTTACCGCCGGATTTGCCGATGGAGCACTTTTTATTGCGAGTCAGCAAAACTCCTTTCCGAATATCCTGTCGCAGCAGTTTGCCGAATTGGGTAGTGGTGAACTCACCCAACCCCTCATGAATGACAACAATGGTGGTCTTTTATTGGGTGGTGTACAAATTGCGAACCCGAGATTGTTCTTCAACGGTGCGGGTCCTGCACTTTTGGATGCAACGCCTACGACGGAGGTCACGAATATCCTTTCGGGTCCCTTCCGCAACATGGGGGTTCCTGGAGCGAAGAGTTTTCATTTGTTGGCCAACGGTTACGGAAACGTAGCTGGTGTAGCTACAGGACAAGCCAATCCATATTTTGCCCGAATGGCATCCAACCCCAACGCGTCCATCCTTGAAGATGCGGCTTCTCAGGGGGCGACGTTCTTCACGCTTTCTGAAATGGGAGGAAACGACGTACTTGGATTCGCAACATCGGGAGGATCTGGTGTAGACCAAACGGGTAATTTTGACCCGTCCACCTATGGTCCGAACGATATTACCGATCCAACGGTCTTTGCCGGAACGCTGGATGCCGTGGTCAATACACTAACTGCAGGAGGTGCCAAGGGGGCCCTTACAACGGTTCCTTATGTTACCAGTTTACCTTATTTTACAACAGTGCCTTATAATCCGGTACCACTGGATGCAGCTACCGCTGCCTTGTTGAATGGTGCATATGCCGAGTACAATGGCGGTTTGTTGCAGGCAGAAGGTGCAGGTCTTATTTCGGCGGATGAGCGCGAAGCGCGCACGATTGTTTTTGCTGAAGGAAATAATGCTGTGGTGTTGATAGATGAAGATATTACAGATCTGTCCGCACTGGGACTTCCAAGTTTCCGCCAGTCGACACCAAGCGACTTGATCGTCTTGCCGGCCTCTTCTTTCATTGGAACATTGGTGAACAACGATCCGCTGTTGATCAACGGAGTGTCTGTGCCTCTTTCCGACGAGTGGGTGCTCACGGTTACCGAGACAGCTTCTGTGATCACAGCGACCGACTCGTATAATGTAACGATCAGTGCTATCGCCAATTCCAAAGGTCTTGCATTTGTCGATCTGCAAGCCATTTTGGAGCAGGCGGCTACCACAGGGATTGATTTTGACGATTTCACCTTAGATACCAGTTTGGTGTTTGGTGGTTTGGTAAGTCTGGATGGTATTCACCTTACTGCACGCGGCTATGCTTTGATGGCCAATAAGTTCCTCGAAGCTATTGATACTGCTTACGGTTCTAATTTTGTAGCAGCCGGGAAGCTCGCTAAAGCAAACAATTATGTGGTTTCCTATCCGGAAGGATTATAAGAAATACACAAGATCATATCATTGATGCCATGCATCGCAACGAGGCCCGTTTATCGGGCCTCGTTCTTTTTGCATAATTGGTGGTCCGGAACTGATTACTTGGGTATTTTGTATCTTTACTCAACTAGTTATATTTCCTATGAAAACGATCTTCAAAATTTTGTTGACTGCCCTTGCAGTGGTGATCTTATCCTATGTTCTACCCGGAGTAACTGTGGCCAGTTATTGGATCGCAGTGATCGTGGCCGTAGTGCTCGGTTTGTTGCGCATTTTAGTGAAACCAATCCTGGTCATACTTACCTTTCCAATTACCGTATTAACTCTGGGTTTATTTTTACTTGTGATCAATGCCGTTATCATCCTCATGGCCGATTACTTCATCGACGGTTTTGGCGTTAAGAACATTTGGTGGGCTATTGGCTTTAGTTTGTTGTTATCGTTACTGCAGTCCATTTTGCATTCCATTGTAGAAGGAGATAAGAACTAGAAACGATTTTCTATGGTTCGCACGGTCCTGGATTACCTGCCAGGCCTTATATTTCATTTGATTCATTCACTTTGCCAAAACTTGCCGACTTTGCATAATTGTCGTATTTTTGCATCCCTTAAATAATGGGGGACATTTATTCAGCAAGAACATGAACATCACAAAGAAAGACATTGATAGCCTGAACGCTGTCGTAACCGTTGAGATCAGTAAAGAGGATTATGCAGCTAAAGTAGATTCTGTACTGAACAACTATCGCAAATCTGCTAATATTCCAGGTTTTAGAAAAGGTCACGTTCCTATGGGAATGGTAAAAAAGCAGTATGGTAAGGCTGTAATGGTAGAAGAAGTGAACAAATTGCTTCAGGATAAGCTCCATAACTTCCTTGTGGAAGAAAAACTGGACGTGCTTGGAAATCCGCTTCCAAAGAACGACAGTGAGATCGATTGGGATGCCGGCGATCTCTCTTTTGAGTTTGAATTGGGACTGGCTCCTCAGTTTGAAGTAGACCTCAACAAAAAGGCCGTTACACAGTATAAGATCGTGGCCGACAAGGAGATGATAGACAACCAGGTGAAAACGATCCGGAAGCAGTACGGTAAGCTTATCGCAAAGCCTGAGGTTACCAAAGGTGACGAAGTGAATGGTGTTTTTACTTCTTCTGAAAAAGAGATCGAACAAAAAACCACTTTCGAACTGGAAGTGATCAAAGGCAAGCGGCAAATGAACGCCTTGTTAGGTGCCAAAGTAGGTGATGAGGTTTCCTTGAAGACCAAAGGTCTGTTTAAGAACGACTACGACTATCAGCGATATCTGGGTGTGTCAAAGGAGGATGCCGATGGACTTGATATTGAAGTATCATTGAAGATCGAGGAGGTAAATACTCGTGAATTGGCAGCGCTCAACCAGGAATTGCTCGATAAGCTGTTTGGAGAAGGTGTGGTTGCTTCCGAAGAAGAACTAAGAGCCAAAATAAAAGAAGACTCCGAGAGACAATTCGAGCAGCAAAGTGACCAGAAGTTGTTGAATGACGTGGTAGATTCGTTGATCGAGAACACCAAGTTCGACCTTCCGTCGGAATTTCTGCAACGATGGATACGAGTTTCCGGTGAAAAAGAGATGAGCGAAGCGGATGCCAAGGCCGAGTTTGAGCGTACCGAAAAGGGATTGCGATACCAATTGATCGAAGGGAAACTACGTGCAGAGCATGACCTTAAGATCACCATGGATGAGTTGAAAGACTATGCCCGTGGTATGATTCGCGCGCAAATGGCACAGTATGGGCATACCGGTGCCTCAGACGAGGAGGTAGATGGGATCGTAGAGCGAATTCTGGGCAACCAGGAAGAGGTAAATCGTTTGAGCGAGCAGCTCAATACAAATAAGATGCTACAATTCTTTAAGGAAAAGGCAAAATTGAAGACTAAGGAAATTACCTATGACAAGTTCATCAAGGAAGCTTACGCCTAATTCATTAATAAAATAGTTATCTTTAAGGCGTTGAATGAGCGATTCATCGCCTTATTTTTTTCATTTAAAAAAACGTCTCAAAATATATGAACTACGAAAAAGAGTTTAAAGAATTTGCGATCAAGGATCAGGGAATAAGCAGTACTTACTATGATAAGATTGTAAGCAGTATGTACCCAATGGCCTTTACGCCTAATATTATCGAAGAGCGCCACATGAATGTTGCTGTATTCGATGTGTTCTCTCGATTGATGATGGACCGGATCATTTTTCTGGGTACCGGGATCAACGATCAGATTGCGAATGTGATTCAGGCTCAGTTGTTGTTCCTGGAAAGCACGGATGCTTCCAAAGACATACAAATATATATCAACTCTCCGGGTGGAAGTGTGTATGCCGGATTGGGCATTTACGACACCATGCAGTTCATAAAGCCTGATGTAGCTACCATCTGTACAGGAATGGCGGCATCAATGGCTGCCGTACTGCTTTGTGCAGGTCAGGCAGGAAAACGAAGTGGTCTTACGCACTCCCGAGTGATGATCCATCAACCCATGGGGGGAGCACAAGGACAGGCAAGTGATATCGAGATCACCGCCAAAGAGATCCTCACCCTCAAAGAGGAATTGTACAACATTATTGCCAAGCACAGTGGTCAATCGTATGAAAAGGTATACGAAGATAGTGATCGGGATTACTGGATGAAGGCAGATAAAGCACTGGAATACGGGATGATCGATGAGATCCTTACCCGCGGATAACACCAGAAACACAGGGTTATGGCAAAAGAAGATTTGGAATGTTCGTTTTGTGGTCGTAAAAAGGCGGAAACCAACCTGCTGATCGCGGGATTGGATGCCCATATTTGTGATCGCTGCATCGAACAGGCGCATGGAATCGTTGTAGAAGAGGCATTGCACTCCACCAATACGGAACTCACCAAGGACATGATGCTCAAAAAACCAAAGGCGATCAAAGCGTTTTTGGACGACTATATCATTGGTCAGGAGCACAGTAAGAAGGTGATGTCTGTTGCAGTGTACAATCATTACAAACGTTTGTTGCAGCCCAAAAGCGAGGATGATATTGAGATTCAGAAGAGCAATATCATTATCGTAGGTGAAACCGGTACTGGAAAGACCCTTATGGCCAAGACCATTGCGCGCATGCTCAATGTACCGCTTGCGATCGTCGACGCCACTGTGCTTACTGAAGCCGGTTATGTAGGTGAAGATGTAGAGAGCATTTTAACCCGCTTATTGCAGGCGGCCGACTATAACCTGGACAAAGCGCAGAATGGGATCGTATTTATTGACGAGATCGACAAGATTGCCCGCAAGAGCGATAACCCGTCCATTACGCGTGATGTGAGTGGAGAAGGAGTACAGCAGGCCTTGTTGAAACTGCTGGAAGGTACCGTAGTAAACGTCCCTCCAAAAGGTGGGCGTAAGCACCCTGACCAGAAGTTTATCGAGGTAAATACCGAGAACATCCTGTTTATCGCAGGGGGTGCCTTTGACGGGATCGACCGTCACATCTCCAAACGACTCAATATGCAGGCCGTTGGTTTTAGTGCCTCAAAGAGTGAAGATTCTCTGGAGCGAGATAACATCCTCAAGTACATTATTCCAAAGGATCTGAAGGATTTTGGATTGATCCCTGAGATCATCGGAAGATTGCCGGTACTCACCTATATGAATCCTCTGGACAAAGGAACTTTACGAGCCATTCTTACCGAACCAAAAAACGCCATCATCAAACAATACAAGAAGTTGTTTGCCATGGACGATATCGATTTTGTAATTACTGAAGAGGCTCTGGATTTTATTGTCTCTCAGGCAGTGGACTATAAACTGGGAGCTCGCGGTCTGCGATCGCTTTGCGAAGCGGTATTGACCGATGCTATGTACGAATTGCCCGGTGGCAGTGACCAGAAACTGCATGTTACCAAAGAGTATGCGGCAGATAAGTTGAGTAAATCGACCATCAAGAAATTGAAAGCGGTGTCCTAAGAAGGTGCGCCTATTCGATATAAAACAAAAGCCTCGAAACATTTGTTTCGAGGCTTTTTTCTTAACCTAAATAAACATGTCAATTATGGCGTGGCCATAACCGTTTTGCATTTTGTATCTGCAATCTTTTGTTGCATGAGTTCCTTTTTATTCTTCAAGGTATAACCGGCCAATTCTTCCGAATTTTCCTGAACCTGCATCGGTGTGGCGCAAGACGTAAACAAGGCGAGCATTACGATGACAAGTATTAAAGTTACAATGATTGATCTAAGTAGTTTCATTACAGCCCCAATTGTAATTTGATGGTATAAAACTACTCACACGGGTTAGGAGCGGCAAATAAATTAGTTTACATGTAGGAAAATTCGTTAAAACGTAAGAATTCACTTATAATTCGATAAAGTGTTCATTTTCATCGCTTTATAACACAACACTGGTCGGCTAAATTTGCATTTTATCGATCGAATTGAATTCCGAAGAAAGAAAATACGCAATACTCAACAGAATTCTGCGTAAAAGTCGTCGTTGCCTACTTATTGAGTTGAAGTAGCTCTTCCAGGTAATCCCTGGTATTTGAAAGTCGCGGAACCTTGTGCTGCCCTCCCAACTTGTCCTTCTCTTTCAACCAGTCGTAAAAGAGTTGCTTGCGGGCGTTGTGGATCACCGGGGCGTTTAGTGTGGTATTGTTGTATCGTTTGGCTTCGTAGTCGCTGTTTACTTCCTGAAGCGAACGGTCGAGTAATTCAGAAAAGTGTTCGAAGTTATTGGGTGGTGTCTTAAATTCGATCACCCACTCATGCGATCCCTTCTCCCGCCCTTCCATGAAGATAGGAGCCACCGTATATTCCACAATTTCGGAGTGGGTAAGCTTGGCGGTCTTCTTCAGCGCGGCTTCCGCATTTTCGATGATGAGTTCCTCTCCAAAGACATTGATATGGTGCTTGGTGCGTCCTGTAACTTTGATGCGATAAGGATTGATCGAAGTGAACCGTACCGTATCCCCGATCTTATAGCGCCAAAGCCCCGCATTGGTGGTAATCACGATCGCATAGTTCTTGTCGGCTTCCACTTCAGATAGCGGTATAATGGTTTCAGAAGGCGTACCGTAGCCATCCATGGGTATGAATTCGTAGAAGATGCCGTAATCCAGCATTAGGAGTAATTCTTTATTGGCATTTCGATCCTGAATGGCAAAGAAGCCTTCTGAGGCATTGTAGATCTCATAGTATCGGAAGTTCTCCTTCGGGAAGATCTTGTTGTATTGTTCGATATAGGGTTCGAAGCTCACTCCCCCATGGAAATAGACCTCCAGGTTGGGCCATACTTCAAACATATGCTGCTTACCGGTTGTTTCGAGTACGTTATTCAGCAAAACCAGCATCCAGGAAGGTACGCCGGCGAGGCTGGTCACATTTTCGTTAATCGTTTGGTCCACGATGGCCTGCATCTTGGTTTCCCAATCGCTCATCAAAGAGATCTCATTACTGGGCGTGCTGCTGAATTCGGCCCAAAATGGCACATGGATTTGGCTTCCAAACCTTTCAATAGCCGACGTCACGATCTTGCTCAGATCTTTGGTGTCACTTTTGATCTCCGACTCAAATTCGAGCCCCTCTCTAACAGACATGATGGCTATGCC